>NZ_JBITGS010000010.1:188541-299056 GCF_044457265.1 Streptomyces sp. NPDC050564
TTTTTTCCCCCCCCCACCCCCACCCCCCGACCTTTCCGGGGGCGCTCCCCCCCACACCCCATTTTTTAAACACAGCGCGCGGGCCCCCCCCCCCCCCGGGCGCGGCGGGCCCCCCCCCCCCGTCCAGCACCTCGCCTCAGCCCGCCAGGTAGCGCACCTGGTCCCACAGCACCGGGTCCACGATCCCCACCCGGCGACGGAAGTCCCACACCGGGACGTCCCGCAGCTCATCCGTCTCCAGGAAGCTCGCCCGCCCGTGCGCGTCCCCCACGGCCCCCGGCGGCAACGGAATCACTCCGGCCCGCTCATCGTGGTACTTGCTGGTGATCTTCGCGACGGTAGCGCGATCCCCCCGCACGGCCAGCACCAGACAGGGTCGGTCCTTGACCCCTGGCCCGTCCTCGTACGGAACGTTCGCCCACCAGATCTCCGCCGGCCGCGGCCGAGGCGCGCCCCGCCGCAGACCCGCCCGTCCGGGCGGACGGGTACGCCGGGCAGGCCGACGCCCACGGCGCCCCCAGCCGTCCACCAGCGTCGCGACCAACGCGAGCAGCACCACCGCCGCCAGCGCGAGCCACCAGGACGTGTCCATACCGAAGAAGGTACCGGCGCGTATCCCCGCCCGCCCCCTGCCCGGAGCGACCCGCCGGGGCTCGGCCCACTCCACGTCCATCCGAACCGGTGACAGCACAGGTGAGTTCGCCCACAACGGCCCCTGGCGGAGGAGCGACCGGCCCTTTTGCGCCTTACGCTCGACGGACCGCACGACCCCCGTTTTCCGTAACTGCTCCGAGTATCTGCAGCCCGCATCTACTCTCTGCACTTCCTGCCAGCGCGGAGGTTCCAGCTCTTATGAAGCTCACCGTCGTCGGCTGCTCCGGGTCGTTCCCGTCCGCGGAATCGGCCTGCTCGAGCTACCTCGTAGAGGCCGACGGCTTCCGGCTGCTTCTCGACATGGGCAATGGTGCCCTTGGCGAGCTGCAGCGCCACTGCGGTCTCTACGACCTCGACGCGATCTTCCTCAGCCATCTGCACGCCGACCACTGCATCGACATGTGCGCGTACTTCGTCGCGCGCTACTACCGCCATGACGGCGGCCGCTGCGATCCGCTCCCCGTCTACGGACCCGAGGGCACCGAGCAGCGCCTGACCACCGCGTACGGGGACACCCCCACCGCCTCCTCGATGAGCGAGGTCTTCGACTTCCACACGGTCAAGCCGGGCACCTTCGAGATCGGCCCGTTCACCGTGCACACGGAGCGGGTGCGCCACCCTGTGGAGGCGTACGGCATCCGAGTGGAGCACGAGGGGAATGCGCTCACGTACTCCGGGGACACGGGAGTGACCGAGGCCCTGGACGAACTCGCCCGCGACACCGACCTGTTCCTGTGCGAGGCCGCGTTCACCCACGGCAAGGAGAACATCCCCGACCTGCACCTCAACGGCCGCGAGGCGGGCGAGACCGCCGCCCGCGCCGGCGCCCGCCGCCTGCTGCTCACCCACGTTCCGCCGTGGACGGACCCGCAGATCAATCTGGAGGACGCGCGGGCGGCGTACACGGGTCCGGCGGAACTGGCGATGCCCGGACTGTCGTACGAGATCTGACGGCCGGACCCCTACGCACGACAAGGCCCCCGGAGATCGCTCCGGGGGCCTTGTCGCGTGTCGGGGAGGCTACTTGGCCTCGGCCTTCTGCAGCTCCGCCAACTCCTCGTCGGACTCGCGGCCCGGCGTCGGCAGATTGAACTTGGTGATCGCGAAGCGGAAGACCACGTAGTAGACCGCCGCGAAACACAGGCCCACCAGGACCAGGCCCCACGGGTTGGTCGCGATGCCGAGGTTCAGGCCGAAGTCGACCGCGCCGGCCGAGAAGCCGAAGCCGTCCTTCATTCCGAGGGCCCAGGTCAGCGCCATGGAGACACCGGTCAGCACCGCGTGGATCGCGTACAGGACCGGCGCGATGAACATGAAGGTGAACTCGATCGGCTCGGTGACACCCGTGACGAAGGAGGTCAGCGCGAGCGAGAACATCATGCCGCCGACGACCTTGCGGCGCTCGGGACGGGCGCAGTGCACGATCGCGAGGCAGGCGGCGGGCAGCGCGAACATCATGATCGGGAAGAAGCCGGTCATGAACTGTCCGGCGCTCGGGTCACCGGCCAGGAAGCGCGAGATGTCACCGCTCTTGCCGTGATATTCGCCGGCCTGGAACCAGGGGTAGGAGTTCAGCAGGTGGTGCATGCCGATCGGGATCAGCGCGCGGTTGGCGACGCCGAAGATGCCGGCGCCGATCGCACCCGAATTGACCAGCTTCTCACCGAAGTTGTGCAGACCGGTGCCGAGGACCGGCCAGATGTAGCCGAAGACGATGCCGATCAGCAGGCCCGCGAAGGCGGAGAGGATCGGGACGAGCCGGCGGCCGCCGAAGAAGCCCGCCCAGTCGGGCAGCTTGGTCCGGTAGAACTTCTGGTACAGCAGGGCGACGACTATGCCCATCACCACACCGCCGAGGACCTTGGCGTCCACCGGGGCGTCGACCATGACCACCTTGCCGTCGACGGCCGTGGCGACCTTCGGCAGGTTCTTGTCGGTGAACGTGGCGAGCACGTTCTTGAAGACCAGGTAGCCCACCACGGCCGCCAGCGCCGTCGAGCCGTCCGACTTCTTCGCGAAGCCGATCGCGATGCCCACGGCGAACAGCAGCGCCATGTTGTCGAGGATCGCGTTGCCGCCGGCCGACATGAAGCCGGCGATCTTGGTGAGGAACGTGGGGAAGGACGGGCGGCCGAGCATGTCAGCATTGCCGAGGCGCACCAGAAGCGCGGCGGCGGGCAGAACGGCGACCGGCAGCATCAGGCTTCGGCCGATGCGCTGCAGAACAGCCATCGCGCCGGCGCCCTTCTTCTTGTCGGCCGCGGGAGCGGCGCTGGCCGTGGACACAACTTCCTCCTGGGGGTCCCCCCGGCCGGAGGCTGGGGGAGGGCAAGGCGCCGCCCAGGGGACAAGGGGGTTGGGACGGCGTGGTCTACACCACTCAGTGGTGTAGACCTGTTGTAGCACGGTGAAGGCTGGATAAGGAACCCGCGAATTTTGTGGCCTGGACCATAAAGGGAAGAAGCGGTTCCGGAAGCGGTTCGGCGCATGACAAAAAGCGCCCCGGAAAGGGGCGCGAGGCTGCGACGTCGTGCGGATTACGCCTTGGTGATGTCCTCCCGCTCCTCCTCCGGCTCCCGCCCCGGCGTCGTCAGATCGAACTTCGTGATCGCGAACCGGAAGATCACGTAGTACACGGCGGCGAAGCACAGTCCGATCGGGATGATCGCCCACGGTTTCGTCGCCAGGTTCCAGTTGATGACGTAGTCGATGAGGCCTGCCGAGAAGCTGAACCCGTCGTGCACCCCCAGCCCCCAGGTCACCGCCATCGACGCACCCGTGAGCAACGCGTGGACCACGTACAGCAGCGGCGCGACGAACAGGAAGGAGTACTCGATCGGCTCGGTGATGCCCGTGACGAACGAGGTCAGCGCCACCGAGAGCATCAGCCCGCCGACCTCCTTGCGGCGGTTCGGCCGTGCGCAGTGCGTGATCGCCAGGGCCGCCGCGGGCAGCGCGAACATCATGATCGGGAAGAAGCCCGAGGTGAACTGGCCCGCGCTCGGGTCGCCCGCCAGGAACATGTTGATGTCACCGTGCTTCACCTGGCCTTCCGGCGTCGTATAACTGCCGAACTGGAACCAGATGGGCACGTTCAGGAACTGGTGCAGCCCGATCACGAGCAGCGCGCGGTTGGCCACACCGAAGACGCCGGCACCCCAGGCGCCCAGCCCCACCAGCCAGTCGCTGAAGCTCTCCAGCGCGTCACCGATCGGCGGCCAGATCCACAGGCACAGCGCGGCGAACGCGATGGCCACGAACGACATGATGATCGGCACCAGTCGGCGCCCGTTGAAGAAGCCGAGCCAGTCCACCAGTCTGGTGCGGTGGTATCGCTGCCAGAAGTGCGCGGTCAGCAGCCCCATGATGATCCCGCCGAAGACCCCCGGATTCTGGTAGGTGAACCCCGTCACGGAGAAGTCGGGTGCCTGGCAGCCGATGTCCTGGATGACCTTCGCCTGCTGTGCGCAGCGCTCCGGGAACTCGTGCAGCACGCCGAAGTAGACGAGGAACCCCGCGACCGCCGCCAGCGCGGTGGACCCGTCCGCCTTCTTCGCCATGCCGATGGAGACACCGACGCAGAACAGCAGGGGCAGCCCGAGCTCGCCGTCCAGCAGCGCGCCGCCCGCGCCCTTCATGACCTTGGAGACGCTGTCCCAGCCGAGCCCGTCGGGGCCGAACACGTCCGGCTGGCCAAGCCGGTTGAGGATGCCGGCGGCCGGCAACACCGCGATGGGGAGCTGAAGGCTGCGACCCATCTTCTGCAGGCCCTGGAACAGAGTGTTCCAACGGGCGCGCGCGGGCGAGACAGCGCTGTCGGCACTCATCGGTGTCCTCCCGGCGGGGCCGGTTTGGCGACTGCCCGCACACTGGTGTAGACCAGTTGGCGACCGGTCGCTCTGTCGTGATCGCCATCATTCGGTACGTACGACATGACCGCTCGCGAAGATGGGCCAACTGTGGGTTACTGCGACAAAGCGGTTCGGATCAGGGAGTAGGACATGGCCACCAAGGCTGAGAAGATCGTCGCCGGGCTCGGCGGCATCGACAACATCGAAGAGGTCGAGGGCTGCATCACCCGCCTGCGCACCGAGGTGAACGACCCCTCGCTGGTCGACGAAGCCGCCCTGAAGGCCGCCGGTGCCCACGGAGTCGTCAAGATGGGCACCGCCATCCAGGTCGTCATCGGCACGGACGCCGACCCGATCGCCGGGGAGATCGAAGACATGATGTGAGACCGGGGTCCTTCGGACCTCCGGCTCACCCCTGAGGGGCTGCTTCCGTTACCGGCGGCAGCCCCTCACCCGTATACGGCTAGGCTCATCGGCATGTCTCGAATCGACGGCCGCACCCCCGAACAGCTGCGCCCCATCACCATCCAGCGTGGCTGGAGCAAGCACGCCGAGGGCTCCGTCCTCGTCTCCTTCGGTGACACCAAGGTGTTCTGCACCGCCTCCGTCACCGAGGGCGTCCCGCGCTGGCGCAAGGGCAGCGGCGAGGGCTGGGTCACCGCCGAGTACTCCATGCTTCCCCGCGCCACCAACACCCGCGGCGACCGCGAATCCGTACGCGGCAAGATCGGCGGCCGTACCCACGAGATCAGCCGCCTCATCGGCCGCTCGCTGCGCGCCGTCATCGACTACAAGGCGCTCGGCGAGAACACCATCGTCCTCGACTGCGACGTCCTGCAGGCCGACGGCGGCACGCGTACGGCGGCCATCACCGGCGCGTACGTGGCGCTCGCCGACGCGGTCACCTGGGCGCAGGGCAAGAAGCTGGTGAAGGCGGGCCGCAAACCGCTGACCGGCACGGTGAGCGCCGTTTCCGTGGGCATCGTCGGCGGAGTCCCGCTCCTCGACCTCTGCTACGAGGAGGACGTGAAGGCCGACACCGACATGAACGTCGTCTGCACCGGCGACGGCCGCTTCGTCGAGGTCCAGGGCACCGCGGAGGCAGAGCCCTTCGACCGCAAGGAGCTCAACGCGCTGCTGGACCTGGCGGTCGCGGGCTGCGACGAACTCGCGGCCATCCAGCGCGCGGCCCTGGAAGCGACGATCGAGGCAACCGCGCGTTAACCCTTAGCGTTCTTAGAGGTACGGGCGTACGGTCCAGCCGTGCGCCCCGCCGATCACGTCACGGGGGCGAGCCGACCGCATCACCGGTCGAGCCGACCGCACCACGGGGTCGGACCACATCATGCCCACGGGGAGGGACCGTTCCATGGCCGCGCGCCACCGCCGCCGCACCGCCGCATTCGCCGTCGTCGCCGCACTCGTCGCCCTGCCGGCGGCCGTCGGCTGCGACGCGGTCGACAAGGCCCTGGACTGCGTCCAGACCGCCGACTCCATCGCCGACAGCGTCACCGACCTCCAACAGGCCGTCGAGAACGCGGCGAACGACCCGACGCAGACCGACGAGTCCCTCAACTCGATAGAGAAGAACCTCGACAAGATCGGCGACAAGACGGACAACGCCGACGTCAACAAGGCGGTCGACGACCTCAACAAGGCCGTCGGCAATGTCCGTACGGCCGTCAAGAACGGCGACAACACCCCCGACATCAGCCCGGTCACGGACGCGGCGGGCGAACTGACGAAGGTCTGCACGCCGTAAGCCGACGGGTGAACTCGGAGATACTGGCGACCATGACCCGCCTGATCCTCGCCACCCGTAACGCCGGAAAGATCACCGAGCTGAAGGCGATCCTCGCCGACGCAGGTCTCACCCACGACCTCGTCGGCGCGGACGCCTACCCCGACATCCCCGACGTCAAGGAAACCGGCGTCACCTTCGCCGAGAACGCCCTGCTGAAGGCCCACGCCCTGGCGCAGGCCACGGGCCTGCCCGCCGTCGCGGACGACTCGGGCCTCTGCGTCGACGTCCTGAACGGCGCCCCCGGCATCTTCTCCGCCCGCTGGTCCGGCCGCCACGGCGACGACAAGGCCAACCTCGACCTCCTCCTCGCCCAGCTCGCCGACATCGACGAGTCCCACAGGGGCGCCCACTTCGCCTGCGCCGCGGCCCTCGCCCTGCCGGACGGCACGGAGCGAGTGGTCGAGGGCCAACTGCGAGGCACCCTCCGCCACGCCCCCAGGGGCACCAACGGCTTCGGCTACGACCCGATCCTCCAGCCGGAGGGGGAGACACGCACCTGCGCGGAGCTGAGCGCGGAGGAGAAGAACGCGATCAGCCACCGGGGGAAAGCGTTTCGGGCGCTGGTGCCGGTGGTGCGGGAGCTGTTGGGCTGAGGCCACGCACGAGAACGGCCTGCGTATCCTTCGATTCGCAGGCCGTTTGCTGTGCGGCGGAAGGGATTCGAACCCTCAAGCCGTTTCACGGGCCACAGATCCTAAGTCTGCTGCGTCAGCCGTTGCGCCACCGCCGCTAGCCGTCTGACATCGTACCGGTCACGGGGCTGTCGCTGAGTAAGGGTTTCTGTCACGCCGTTCCCCCGCTTCGGCTGTCTCCCCTGCACCAGGTGCTGGTGATCGCATGACAGTTGGGACACAACAGCCGCAGGTTCTCGCGTCGATCATCGCTCCAGTCGCCGTTGATGTGGTCGATCTCCCGTGTCATGGGTTTGCCGTTCCACTCGGGTGGAGTCCCGCACTCGTCGCACCGCTCAGGAACACCGATCTCCGACAGGGCTCGGCGCAGCAAAACCGTGCGTGTGCGATGCGGTCCGTCGTGCTTGGCGAGGATGTCCTCCGCATGTCTCACCGGTGTGGTCCCGGGTCTTCCTCGCCGATGGGCTTGCCCGAGAAAGTGAGTGATCGAGAGCCCGTCTTGCTCGATCCATTCGCTCAAGGCGGCCCTTCGGCTGCCGTTGTCGGGAAACCCGGGCCGCCCACAACTTCCAGGCCGAGATGGCGGAGTACGTCGTTCACTGACCCGCATGCCGCCACGGCGGGTGCGAGTACCTCTCTGCTCCAGCGCGTTCCCTCGCGCTCGAAGTGGGACGTGTTCACCCCCAGCCTCTTCATCCGTCCCCGGATGTACTTCCGAGTCGAACTCCTCGGATCCACCCCGAGCTTCGTCAGTGCCTCCGACAACGTCCGCGACGAACGGGCTGCCTCCTCCAGGCGCTCCTCGGTGTACGGGCTGACCGGCATGCTGTCCCTCCGTTCCGGTCACACGTTCGTGACCTCGCACGGAGTAACGAACGATTTATCGGATGGTCACGTCCCTTGGTGTCCTGCTGATCAGCAGTCAAGCCTTTCGGGCCGGGACACATGCCTGGACCGAGGAGCGCAGGCCGGTCATGGGTCGACCGAACCTGCCGCGCGATGTCTGGATCTCGTTCGGACGGGCCTCGACGGGCCTAGATCCCCAGGTCCTTGATGACCTTCGCCACGTGACCCGTCGCCTTCACGTTGTACAGGGCCCGCTCGACCTTGCCCTCCTCGTCCACGACGATCGTGGAGCGGATGACGCCGACGTACGTCTTGCCGTAGTTCTTCTTCTCGCCGTAGGCGCCGTAGGCCTCGATGACAGTCGTGTCGGGGTCTCCGACAAGCGTCACCTTCAGGTTCTCCTTCTCGCGGAACTTGGCGAGCTTCTCGGGCTTGTCGGGGGAGACGCCGATGACGTCGTAGCCGGCGCTCGCGAGGACGTCGAGGTTGTCCGTGAAGTCGCAGGCCTGCTTGGTGCAGCCGGGGGTCAGGGCGGCCGGGTAGAAGTAGACGATGACCTTGCGGCCCTTGTGGTCGGCGAGGGAGACCTCGTTGCCGTCGGCGTCGGGCAGGGTGAAGGCTGGGGCGGTGTCGCCGGGCTGAAGTCGCTCGCTCATCGGTACCTCACGTGGCCGGGGAATGGATACGGATACGGAACGAGCGTAATGGGGGGTGCCGAGGGGTGCGGCTCGGTCCGAGCTGACAGACTGTCGACTGCAGGGACTTCAGACACGACCACGGAGGCAGCGCGGTGTCGGATACGTCGAGAACGTCGGATACCAGGACTCCGGCGCAGATCGAGGCGGACATCAAGCGCCGCCGCGAAACGCTCGCGGAGACGCTCGACGAGATCGGCGTGCGCGTGCACCCGAAGACGATCGTCGGGGACGCCAAGGCCAGGGTCGCCTCCCATGTCGATCACACGTTGGGCCGCGCCTACGTCGGCGTCAACCGTGTCGTCAGCGATGTGAAGGGCCAGCTCGTGACGGAGGACGGCGCGCCGCGGCTGGAGCGCATCGTGCCGGTGGCGCTGGTCGTGGTGGGGGTCGTCGGGCTGTTCACCTTGGGCTCGCGGCGGCGCAAGGGCTGACCCTCCGACGCACGAAAGCGGCCGAGGGCAGGTAGGTTCGGGGCGTGAGCGCCAATCGGGAAAAGCACAGCACCCAACACGACAAGTTGCCCATCCGGATGCTGCACGACCGCGTGCTGGTGCGGCAGGACGCCGCCGAGGGCGAGCGGCGTTCCGGCGGTGGCATCCTGATCCCCGCGACGGCGGCCGTCGGCCGGCGTCTCGCCTGGGCCGAGGTCGTCGCGGTCGGGCAGAACGTCCGGACGGTGGAGCCGGGCGACCGCGTCCTGTACGACCCGGAGGACCGCGCCGAGGTCGAGGTGCGCGGGATCGCGTATGTGCTGATGCGTGAGCGGGATCTGCACGCGGTGGCCGCGGACCGGTTCGAGGGGTCCGAGGACTCGACCGGCCTGTATCTGTAACGACTGTCTTTGCCTGTGGATCGCAGGTGAAAGGGGCCGGTGACCCTCGTCACCGGCCCCCTTTGCTGTTTCTTTGCTACCTTTGAAGGACCCCGACGAGACGCGCCGTACCGGGCGGAGAGCGAAAGAGCCTCCGGGCAAAGACGACGCACCCCTGTTGATCGATCACGGAGGTGCCTCTCATGGCCTGGGTCCTGCTGCTCGTCGCCGGTCTGCTGGAGGTCGGCTGGTCGATCGGTATGAAGTACACCGACGGATTCACCCGCCTCGTCCCGAGCGTCCTCACGGGCGCGGGCATCATCGCGAGCATGGTCCTGCTGTCCTACGCCGCCAAGTCCCTGCCCATCGGCACCGCCTACGGCGTCTGGGTCGGCATCGGCGCGGCGGGGGCGGCGGTGCTCGGCATGGTCGTACTCGGTGAGCCGGCGACCGCCGCCCGGATCTTCTTCGTCTGTCTGCTGCTGGTGGCCGTGGTGGGCCTGAAGGTCACCTCCGGGCACTGATCGGCCGGGCCGGGCCTTGCTCAGTGCTCCCGGCCTTCCTCCTCAGTGTTTTCGTGAGGTGAGCCCGCTGAGCGGCCCGGCCCCGGCGGTGGTCCCCGTGGTCCCGCCGTCCGTGGTTCCGCCGTCCGAGGTGCTGCCGTCCGTTGTCCCGCCCGTGGTGGTGCCACCGTCCGAGGTGTCCCCGGTGGTGGTGCCGCCGTTCGTCTGGCCCTCGGTCTGGCCTTGGGACTGCCCTTCGGTCTGGCCCTCGGTCTGCCCTTCGGTCCGGCCCTGGGTCTGGCCCTCGGTCTGCCCCTCGGTCTGGCCCTGGGTCTGGCCTTCGGTGTCCTGGCCGCCGGTCCCCGTGCCGCCGTCGTCCTGGCCTTCGGTGGGCGTCGTGCTGGGTTCGAGCGTCGGGAGCTGCTGCTGCTCGGCGCCCGGCTGGAGCTGGAGGTCGAAGCCCGTCGCGGGGGTGCCCTTGAGGGCGGCCTTCGTGAACTGGGCCCAGATCTGCGCGGGGTAGCCGCCGCCGTTGATGCGGTTCTGGCCGAGCGCGCCGTACAGGGGCTTGTGGGCGCCCGTCTCGGGGTCCTGGCCCATGACGGAGACGACGGTGGCGAGGTCGGGGGTGTAGCCCGCGAACCAGGCGGCCTGGTCCTCCTCGGCTGTGCCGGTCTTGCCCGCGGCGGGGCGGCCGGCGGCCAGCGCGGCCGTGCCCGTGCCGCCCTCGACGACACTCTGCAGCATGGAGGTGGTCGTGTCCGCGGCCTCCCGGCTCACTGCCTGCTTCGTGTCCTTGGCCGGGAGCTGCACATCCGCCGCCCCGTCGTTGGTGATCTTCTCGATGAGTGTGTACGTGCCGTGCTTGCCGTGGTTGGCGAGTGTGGCGTACGCCTCCGTCATGTCGAGGACGCTGGCGGTGGCCGAGCCGAGCGCGATGGACGGGGAGGCGGTCAGGTCCGGGGTGTTGGACGGGATGCCGAGGCTGACGGCCGTCTGCTTGACCTTGTCCGAGCCGACATCCACGGCCATCTGCGCGTACACCGCGTTCACCGACTTGTCGGTGGCGGTGCGCACGGTGATGTCGCCGTATGAGCGGCCGTCCTCGTTCTCGGGCGCGTAGTAGCCGCCGTTCCAGCCCTGCACGGGGCGTTTGTTGGTGCCGTCGTAGATGGTGTTCGGCGTGATGGCGCGGCCGTCCTGCGTCGTCGAGCCGTTCTGCACGGCGGAGGTGAACACGAACGGCTTGAAGGTGGAGCCGACTTGGTAGTCGCGGCGGGTCGCGTTGTTGACGTACTGCTTGGTGTAGTCGATGCCGCCGTACATCGCGACGACCTTGCCGCTGGACGGGTCGATGGCGACGCCGCCGGCGCGGACGTAGTTGTCGACCTTGCGGTCCTTCTTGTCGAGCTTGTCCATCACCTGGTCGTTGACGGCCTTCACGAAGGCGTCCTGCCTGGGCTTCTGCAGGGTGGTCGTGATGCGGTAGCCGCCGGTGGCGAGGGTGTCCTCGTCGAGAATCTTGTTGCTCGTCAGGTAGTCCTTGACGGCTTGCACGAGATAGCCGCGCTGCCCCGACATGCCCGCCGAGCCCTTGGCCTGCTTCGGCATCGGGAACTTGACGTTGTTCCGGTCCGACGGGGTCAGCCACTTCTTCTTGACCATGCCGTCGAGTACGTAGTTCCAGCGGGCGACGGCCGCGGCCTTGTTCTCGGGGTGCGCGATCACGTCGTACTCGCTGGGCGCGTTGAGGAGCGCGGCGAGGTAGGCACCCTGGCCGACCGTCAGGTTCTTGGCGTCGACGCCGTAGTAGGCCTGGGCGGCGGCCTGGATGCCGTACGCGTTGCGGCCGAAGTAGCTGGTGTTGAGGTAGCCCTCCAGGATGTCGTCCTTGCTCTTCTCGCGGTCGAGCTTGATGGAGATGAAGAACTCCTTGAACTTCCGCGTGGCGGTCTGTTCCTGGCCCAGGTAGTAGTTCTTCACGTACTGCTGCGTGATCGTCGAGCCGGACTGCCTGCCCTTGCCGGTGACCGTGTTCCAGGCGGCGCGGATCATCGCCTGCGGGTCGACGGCCGACTCGGAGTAGAAGTCGCGGTCCTCGGCGGCGAGAGTCGCGTGCTGGGCGTCCTTGGAGACCTGCGCGAGCGACACGCTCTCCCGGTTGACCTCGCCGTCGCGGGCGAGTTGGCTGCCGTCCGCGTACAGGTAGACGTTGCTCTGCTTGGTCGCGGCGGCGTTCGCGGGCGGGATCTTCACCAGGTAGTAGCCGAGCGCGAAGAAGCCGATCAGGAGCAGTATCACGCCGAGGAGCGTGCAGAGCAGGATCCGCCAGGTCGGGACGAGCCGGCGCCACCCGGTGCGCTGCCGCTTCTGCTTCTTGCCGGGCTTGCCCGGTGCACCCTGCGGCACCGGTCCCGGGCCCGGTCCCGTTGCCATGGCCGGACCCGGACCCGGTCCCGTTGCCGTGGCCGATCCCGGACCCGGTGCCGGATCCCTGGGTGCCCAGCCCTGGCTGTTCTGCTGCGGCTGCGGCTCGTTGCTCATTTGTCGCCGGACTCCTGTTTCGCGTGCGTACGTTCCCGTACGCCCTCGTACGCCTTATGCGCCCCCTCTTGAAGACTGTCGCACCAAGGGTTCCGTTCCCTCGGCCCGGCACGCTTCGGGCCCGGAAAATGCCTGGCGGGCCACGTCAATTCGGGGCTAGGCTCCTGCGCTTTGGCTCAACGCGGCGAAGAGGGGCGGGGTTGTGGGCACAGGGCGGTTGTACGCGGCCGTCGCGGTGGGCGGGTTCCGGCGCTTCGCCACCTATCGGACGGCCACGGCGGCGGGGGTGTTCACCAACACGGTCTTCGGGCTGATCCTGGCGTACGTCTTCATCGCGCTGTGGGACACCAAACCGCACCTCGGCGGCTACGACCAGGCGCAGGCGCTCACCTATGTGTGGCTGGGCCAGGCGCTGCTCATGGTGGTGGCGGTGATGGGCGGCGGCTTCGAGGACGAGCTGATCGAGAGAATCCGTACGGGGGACATCGCGATCGACCTGTACCGGCCGGCCGACCTCCAGCTGTGGTGGCTGGCCCAGGACGCGGGGCGGGCGTTGTTCCACCTGCTGGGTCGCGGGGTGATCCCGCTCGCCTTCGGCGCGGTCTTCTTCGATCTCTCCCTGCCCGCCTCCCCGTTGACCTGGGTCGCCTTTCTCGTCGCGGTGGCCCTCGGGGTGGTCGTCAGTTTCGCCCTCCGCTTCCTGGTGGCGCTGTCCGCGTTCTGGCTCCTGGACGGGGCGGGTGCGGCCCAACTCGCCTGGATCGCGGGGATCTTCTGCTCGGGGATGCTGCTGCCGCTCAATGTCTTCCCGGGCGCCCTCGGCGAGTTCGTACGGGCCCTGCCCTGGTCGTCATTGATCCAGGCGCCGGTGGACGTCCTGCTCGGCACCGCCGATCCGCTGGGCACGTACGCCTTCCAGGCCGCCTGGGCGGTCGGGCTGCTGGCGGCCGGGCGGCTGGTCCAGTCGGTGGCTACGCGCAGGGTGGTGGTGCAGGGTGGCTAGGGGTTTCTTCGAGCCGCTCGGCCCGGTGGACGAGCGGTACGCGTCATGGGCCGGGAAGGGGGCGTACGCCCGCCTGCGGGAGGGAGTGCGCGCCTACCGCATGATCGCCGCCATGTGGATCCGCTCCACGATGGCCTACCGCGCCTCCTTCGCGATGACCACCCTGGGCAACTTCGCGGCGACCGCGCTCGACTTCGTCGCGATCCTGCTGATGTTCTCCCAGGTCGACCGGCTCGGCGGCTACTCGCTGCCCGAGGTCGCCTTCCTGTACGGCGTCGCGGGCACCGCCTTCGGGATCGCCGACCTGGCGCTCGGCTCGATGGACCGGCTCGGGCGCCGGGTGCGCGACGGAACGCTCGACACGCTCCTGGTGCGCCCCGTGCCCGTTCTCGCCCAGGTCGCCGCGGACCGCTTCGCGCTGCGCCGCCTCGGCAGGATCACGCAGGGACTGCTGGTCCTCGGGTACGCCATCGCCGTACTCGACATCTCCTGGACCCCGCTCCGGCTGCTGATGATCCCGCTGATGCTGCTCAGCGGCGGCGTCATCTTCTCGGCCGTGTTCGTGGCGGGCGCGGCCTTCCAGTTCGTCGCGCAGGACGCCTCCGAGGTGCAGAACTCCTTCACGTACGGCGGCGGTACGCTCCTGCAGTACCCGCCGACCGTCTTCGCCAAGGACCTGCTGCGCGGGGTGACCTTCGTGCTCCCGCTCGCCTTCGTCAACTGGCTGCCCGCGCTGTACGTGCTGGGCCGGCCCTATCCGCTCGACCTGCCGACGTGGGTCGCCTTCACACCGCCGCTGGTGGCGGCGGGCTGCTGTGCGCTGGCCGGGGTCGCCTGGCGTGCCGGCCTTCGGTCGTATCGAAGTACGGGGAGTTAGGGGAGTTGGACGTGGCAGTCGGAGTGGACGGTCAATTCAGCGGCGCGGAGGGTGACTTCATTGAGCTCGACGGTGTCGAGAAGGTCTTCGACGTGCGCAAGAAGACCGGCTTCCTGCGCAGTGAGCGGCGGCAGGTGCGCGCCGTCGACTCCCTCTCCTTCACCGTGCCGCGCGGTGAGATGGTCGGCTACATCGGCCCGAACGGTGCGGGCAAGTCCACCACCATCAAGATGCTGACCGGCATCCTCACCCCGAGCGGCGGCCGGCTACGGGTCGCCGGCATCGACCCGTCGCGCGAGCGGACGCGGCTCGCGCAGCGCATCGGGGTCGTGTTCGGGCAGCGTACGACCCTGTGGTGGGACCTCCCGCTGATCGACTCGTACCGCCTGATGCACCGCATGTACCGGATCCCGGACGGGCGTTACCGCGAGAACCTCGACCGCTGTGTCGAACTCCTGGAACTGGCCGACCTGTTGGATGTGCCCGTGCGCCAGCTCTCCCTGGGGCAGCGGATGCGCGGCGACATCGCGGCCGCGCTGCTGCACGACCCGGAGGTCCTCTATCTCGACGAGCCGACCATCGGTCTCGACGTGATCAGCAAGGCGCGGGTCCGGGAGTTCCTGCGCGAGCTGAACGTCGAGCGGGGCACGACCGTCCTGCTCACCACGCACGACCTCACCGACATCGAGCAGCTGTGCCGGCGGGTGATGGTCATCGACCACGGGCGGCTGATGTACGACGGCCCGCTGACCGGGCTGCACGAGGTGGGGGAGAGCGAGCGGACGCTGGTCGTGGACCTGGAGCGGGAGCTGCCGCCGATCGAGGTGGAGTCGGCGCGGGTGGTGAAGGTGGAGGGGCCGCGGCAGTGGCTCGCCTTCCCCGCGGCTCGGTCGGCGGCTCCGCTCGTGGCGCGTATCGCGGCGGAGTATCCGCTGGTGGATCTTTCGGTGCGGGAGCCGGACATCGAGGCGGTCATTGCCAAGATGTACGCACAAAGTGGCGCGGAGAAAGCGGTCTCGTAGCGAGTCTTCGCGGATTGGCGGGCCGCATGGCCCAGGGGCCGGGGAACTCGTAGGCTGCTGTACATGACCGACGACGAACTCCCGGAGCTGCGTGCCTCCGACGCCGATCGTGAACGAGTCGCCGAACAGCTGAGGGACGCCCTCGCGGAGGGCCGTCTCGACATGGAGGAGTTCGAGGAGCGGCTGGAGGCGACGTACAAGGCGCGCACGTACGGGGAGCTGACGCCGATCACCCGTGATCTGCCGGGCGCGGCGACCGCGGCCCCCGTCTCCATGGTCAAGCAGCCTGTGGCGAGCGGGAGTTGGGCGGCGCGGATCGTCGGCGGCGAGGGTTCGTCCTCGTGGGGTGTGGCGATCCTGTCCGGGTTCGAGCGCAAGGGGCGCTGGACCGTGCCGCGGCGCTTCAATTCCTTCGCCTTCATGGGCGGCGGTGAGATCGACCTGCGCGAGGCGAACTTCGCGGACCGCGAGGTCGTCATCAACTGCGTCGCCGTCATGGGCGGGGTGAACGTGGTCGTACCGCCCGGCGTCGAGGTCGTCGTGCGCGGCATCGGCATCATGGGCGGCTTCGACCACCGCGAGGAGGGTCAGCCCGGGGAGCCCGGCGCCCCGCGCGTGATCGTCACGGGCTTCGCCTTCTGGGGCGGCGTCGGCGTCGAACGCAAGCTGACCCGCGCCGAGCGGCTCCGCATCAAGGAGGAGCGCCGCCAGGAGAAGCTGGAACGCAAGGCGGCCCGCAAGGAGTTGCAGGGGTCCCAGGGGGCGCGGAGCGACGGTCTCGGCGACATGTACGACGCGCTCGACGAGGCCCGCGACCTGATCCGCGAACGCCACGAGGAGCGCCGCGAACGGCACGAGGAGCGCAGGGAACGCCACCGGGAGCGCCGAGAGGCCCGGGACAGGCGCCGTCACGGCGACTATTGACCCGCGGCCGGTCGGAGCGCCCCTTCAGCGGCGCGGGGCTGTGACATGGTGCGGCTCCGCCGCGTGTGCGTGACCGGCCACAACGAACCCGCAGCCGAAGGACCACTACAGCTGCGCCGGAGCCGACCCCTTCAAGTCCTCCAGGTCGAACACCTCCGCCATCCGCTTGTACCCCTTGTCGCTGGGGTGCAAGTGATCCCCCGAGTCGTAATCGCCCCGCAGCCGCCGGGGGTTGTAAGGATCACGAAGCGCCGCGTCGAAGTCGACGACGGCGTCGTACACCTTCCCCGCCCGGATCTCCGCGTTGACGGCCTGCCGCACTGCGTCCCGCGCGTCCGTGTACCCCCGGTGCCCCTGAAACGGCATCAGAGTGGCCCCGACGACCCGCAGTCCGCGGGCGTGCGCCTGCCGCACCAGCTTCCGCAGCCCGTCGGTGACGGTCCGGGGATCCACCTGATGCGGATTGCGCAGAATGTCGTTGACCCCGAGATCGATGACGACGGCCTTGACGTTCGTACGGTCGAGCACGTCACGCCCGAAGCGGGAGAGGCCACTTGGGTTGTCGGCGGGGCGGCCGAGCCCCGCGGCGAGGATCTGGTTCCCGCTGATGCCCTGGTTGACGACGCTGTAGCGCGGCACGTCGTCGGACCCCGCCGCGTCGCGCAGCCGGTCCGAAAGGGCGTCGGTCCAACGATGGTTGGCCCCGACCGTGGAGGTGATGCCGTCGGTGAGCGAGTCGCCCAGCACGACGACCGTGCCTGCCGACTCGTCGCTCAGCACGTCGAGGGCGGTCAGATAGCGCCAGTACTCGCTCTGTTCGGTGTACGCGGTGCCGGTCACGTCCTCCGTGCGGTCGCCGTCGGCGACGTACGACATCTGTCGCGCGTGCGGGTGGTAGGTGACCGGGCCGGACGGGGTGGGCGTGTACGTCGTCACGAGGACGTCCGAGCCGTGCGGGATCCGCACGCGCACGGCGTCGCTCATCACCTGCTCGCCGGCCGGGATGATGACCGAGGTGCCGCCGCCGAAGGTGAGGCGACGCATGGTGTCGGTCACGGCGGCGGCGTTGTTCACGGTCGCGGCGACGGCGATCGTGGCGTGGGTGATGCTCAGCGGCTGCTGCCCGTAGAGGTTGGACAGCGTGACGCGGGCACTCGTACCACCGGCGCTCGCGTGCACGACGTTGCGCACGGAGTGGCCCGCCATGCCGGTCGTCTCGGTGCCGGGCTCGGCTCCGACGGGGGAGGCCGACCAGGCGCCGACCCAGGTGCCGGTGGAGGCGGGGGCGGCGGAGTTGTGCGGGGCGCGGCCGCTGGCGAGGTTGTTCTGGTCGCCGCCCTCGTCGGCCGAGACGCCGACGTATATGGCGGCGGAAAGAAACACGATCACGGCAATGATCGCGGCGAGCATGGCGCCGTGCCTTGCGGGGGCTGCTGACATCGGCTGCTCCGCAGCGGGCCCCGCACCCCCGGCGTGACGCTTGGTCATGCGGTGTGTGTCTCCTCGGGCGATGGAGCCCGAGGCTCCGATGTGATCACCCCATGATGCGTCATGGGGTGGAAGAACACCGACAGCGCCCCTTAAGGGTCCCCCCGGACTATTCCCCGTCCGAACAGACGCTGGGAACTCCTGTTTCGTTCCAGGAGTCGGTCAGGAAGGGACAATGTGTACGAGGTCACTGGACGGGTGGAGCGGATGGAACGCACGAAACGGGAAGAAGCGGGTGCCGAAGGGCAGCATGCCCGGCCGGGCGCCGCCGTGAACCCCGCGGGGACCGCCCCCGCGCCGGGCCGGGCGATGACCTTCTTCAGCCCAGCCGACGAGGAGAAGCGCCGGGGCGTCCGCCGGATGAAGATCACGGCGACCGGCCTGCTGCTCTTCGTCGCCCTGGTGTACGTCCTCGCCAAGTGGGGGCAGAACTCGGGTGCCGGTGCCTGGGCGGGCTATGTCGCGGCGGCCGCCGAGGCCGGCATGGTCGGCGCGCTCGCCGACTGGTTCGCGGTCACGGCCCTCTTCCGTCACCCGCTCGGCCTGCCCATCCCGCACACCGCGATCATCCCCAACAAGAAAGACCAGCTGGGCGTCTCGCTCGGCGAGTTCGTCGGGGAGAACTTCCTCTCCGAGGAGGTCGTACGACAGCGGCTGCGTGCCGTCGGCATCGGCAGCCGGCTCGGCGCCTGGCTCGCCGAACCGGAGCACGCCGACCGTGTGACGGCGGAGCTCTCCGCTGCCCTGCGCGGCGCGCTCACCGTGCTCCGCGACTCCGATGTGCAGGCGGTCGTCGGTGAGGCGATCACCCGGCGTGCCGACGCTCAGGAGATCGCGCCCGGCATAGGGAAGATGCTGGAGAAGATCGTCCTGGACGGCGGCCACGAGCGGGTCGTCGACCTGATCTGCGTCCGCGCCCAGGAGTGGCTGGTGCTGCACGACGAGCAGGTCATGGACGCGATCGAGGGCGGCGCGCCCGGCTGGACCCCCCGTTTCGTCGACAGGAAGGTCGGCGAGCGGGTCTACAAGGAGCTGCTCCGCTTCGTCACCGAGATGCGCGACGCCCCCTCCCACCCGGCCCGCGGCGCCCTCGACCGGTTCCTCACCGACTTCGCCCGCGACCTCCAGTCCGACACGGACACGCGGGCCCGCGTGGAGCGCCTGAAGGGCGAGGTCCTCGGCCGCGGCGAGGTCCAGGACCTGATCGCCTCCGCATGGACGGCCGTGCGGTCCATGATGGTGTCCGCCGCTGAGGACGAGCGCAGCGAGTTGCGGCTGCGGGTCCGGGCTTCCTTGTTGTCCCTGGGTGCCCGGATGTCGGTGGAGCCCAAGCTCCAGGCCAAGGTCGACAGCTGGGTCGAGGGCGCGGCGGTGTACGTGGTGACGACGTACCGCAAGGAGATCACCTCGCTCATCACCGACACCGTCGCGGGCTGGGACGCCGAGCACACGACCCGGAAGATCGAGGCCCACATCGGCCGCGACCTGCAGTTCATCCGGATCAACGGCACGGTGGTGGGTTCGCTGGCGGGGCTGCTGATCTACGTCGTGTCGCGGGGACTGGGGGCGTAACGGACCCTGGGAGGGGAACCCGGGCGGGGTTCACTCAAGGGAGAGGGAGCCATGACCCCACCGGCCTCACCGGCATCCGTACCGGCCTCCACCGGAACCGTCACGACGAACGTACCCGCCCGCCTGGACCGGCTGCCGTGGTCCAAGTGGCACTGGATGATCGTGATCGGCCTGGGAACGGTCTGGATCCTGGACGGCCTGGAGGTCACCACCGTCGGCAACATCGCGGGCCGGCTCTCCGAGGACGGCAGCGGGCTGTCCATCTCCTCGGCCCAGGTCACAGGTGTCGCGGCGGCTCTCTATGTGGCGGGTGCCTGCGTGGGCGCGCTCTTCTTCGGCTGGCTGACCGACCGCCACGGCCGCAAGAAGCTCTTCATGGTGACCCTCGCCTTCTACCTCTCCGCGACCGCGCTGACCGCGCTGTCCTTCGACGCCTGGTGGTTCTTCACCTTCCGCTTCCTGACCGGCTTCGGCATCGGCGGTGAGTACGCGGCCATCAACTCGGCGATCGACGAGCTCATCCCCGCCAAGTTCCGCGGCCGGGTCGACCTGATCATCAACGGCAGCTACTGGCTCGGCGCGATCGGCGGCGCGCTGTTGTCCATCCTGATGCTGAACACCGACATCTTCCCCAAGGACCTCGGCTGGCGGCTGACCTTCGGTCTCGGAGTGGTCCTCGGGCTGGTGATCCTGCTGGTCAGGCGGCATGTGCCGGAGAGCCCGCGGTGGCAGTTCGTACACGGTCGCGGAGAAGACGCGCAGGCGCTGGTCAGCGGGGTGGAGCGGGCGATCGAGGAGGAGAAGGGCAAGCCACTGCCGCGCCCGCAGGGCGAGATCACCATCCAGCAGCGCAAGAGCATCGGCTTCGGCATCATCGCGAGGACCGTCTTCAGGCACTACCCGAAACGGGCCGTGCTCGGCCTCGCCCTCTTCATCGGTCAGGCCTTCCTCTACAACGCGATCACCTTCGGCTTCGGCGCCATCCTCACCAAGTTCTTCGACGTGCCCTCCGGGGGAACCGGTTACTACTTCGCCGTCATCGCGGCCGGCAACTTCCTCGGCCCACTGCTGCTGGGCAAGCTCTTCGACACGGTCGGCCGCCGGGTGATGATCTCCTCGACGTATCTGATCTCGGGTCTGCTGCTCTTCGGCACGGCGTGGCTCTTCGACCGGGGCTCGCTGAGCGCGGTGACGATGACGACGTGCTGGTGCGTGGTGCTGTTCTTCGCCTCGGCGGGCGCCTCCAGCGCGTATCTGACCGTCTCGGAGATCTTCCCGCTGGAGACGCGAGCGATGGCCATCGCCTTCTTCTACGCCATCGGAACGGCCGCCGGCGGCATCAGCGGCCCGCTCGTCTTCGCCGACCTCACCGAGTCCGGAGTCGTCGGCGACACGGTGCTCGCCTTCCAGATCGGCGCGGGCCTGATGTGCGCGGCGGGCCTGGTCGCCGCGTTCCTCGCGGTGAACGCCGAGCGCCGCTCCCTGGAGGACATCGCCACACCGCTGTCGGTGGCACCGGCCGGGGCCGCCGCGTCCGCCAGGTCGGCGACATGACGTCGCTCGCCCCCGGGCATGGCTGAGTAGCGGCTGAGTATGTGGTTCTGAGTACGCGTACTCTGTCGGCCCGCCGCCCGGGCAGGAACCCTCGTACGCATGACCGAGAAGCTGCTCCGCCCCTTGCGAACGCGCCCTTGGCCGGAACGCTGGCTGACGCGCGTGCTCGGCGCCGCCCTCTCCGCGGCGGCGTATCTCCTCTGCCTGCCCTGGGATCTGCGCAACCGCCCCGAGACGGCGGATTCGAGCCTCGAGACGACGCCGGTGACCAACCTGGGCGTCGTGTTCCTCGCCCTGATCCTGCTGCTCCTCGCCGCCTACTTCGGCCACCGGGACGCGCTGGCCTGGCCGTTGCTGCTGGTGGCGGTGCCGCCGGCGGCCCTGCTGTACGTGTCCCTGCGCACGCACCCCGGGCCGCCCGACGGCTTCGCGAACGCGTGGCCGCTGGCGTGGGCGTTCTTCACGCTGCTGGGGGCCGCCGGGGTACTCGTCGTGGCCACGGTGGCACGGCAGTTCAGGGCCGACCTGGTGGACGAGGAGCTGACCCTGGCCCACCACATGTGACAGGGGTGGAGGCGTCGGGGGCGCCCGAGGGCCTCTGGCCGGCGGCCCCCGACGTCTCACCCGCCGCCGACCCACGTCCCACTGGCGGCCACCCACCTCTCACTGGCCGTAGAAGTACCGCGACCCCTTCTCGATGAAGTACGAGGCGTAGACGCGCCCGAGGGCCGGCTTGCCGCGGTACATGCCCACGTACTGGCGGGCGCTGTCGACCACGACGGGCCGCGTCATACAGGCGAACTTGATGCGCTGCTGCTCCTCCGCCCACCGCACGGCGGCCGGATCGACCCGGTCGCTGACGAGCAACGGGAAGGCGCCGACCCCGTTCTGCATGCCGACGGGGAGGCCGCCCTTGGTGTCCTTGGCGTACTTCATCACCTGGTCGGTGAAGGCGGCGATGGCGGGGACCGTTATCTCCGGGACCGCCGCGGCCACGGTGAACAGGTGCAGCTTCGTGGCCATCCAGCGCATCTTGAAGTCGGCCCGCCGCCCCACGAGGACGGGCACCCCGGCCCAGTCCTCCCATCGTGTGGCACACCCGTCGGCCGTGAGCCGACCTTCCACCGAGGCGAGGTAGGCCTGCGGCGCCGCTTGCTCTTGCTGTCCGTACATGGGCGGGATCCTAAGCCCCTGTGCCGGGCAGCCGGTCGGCGGTGGTCCTGCCGCACGACATGGACTAGGAATGCCGTATCCGCAGAGAGGTCCGACAAGCGTGAGCCGTGCAGGGGCTACGCCCCCGTGGTGGATCCCGGGCGAATGATCATCAGGATCGTGACGGTGGCCCAGAGAAGGTTGAAGATCCCGGTGAACATGGCGAGCCGAACGGTCGCGTTCCGGGCAACCGTGACCTCCCCGCCCCCGGCATCCCGTACCCCCTCCGCGATCGCGTCCTGCCCGGGCAGGACCAGGGCGATGAGCACGACCGCGGCGACGGCCGTCAGCGCGATCGAGACGATCAGCCAGGTGTCGCCGAGTACGCCCATGTTGCTCGCCGTGGCGAACCCGAAGACGGGAACGACGACGCCGACGGTGGCGTACATCCGGCAGATGCGGTGCAGCAGCCGCACGGTCGACACGGCCTGGGTGTTTTTCGGATCGGCGAGGGCCTTGCGCGCACTGGGCGGGAACATGCTCGCGGCGACGGTGACGGGCCCGACGGCGATGATCGCTGCGAGGACGTGAACGGCGAGGAGGAACTTGGTCACAGGGTGACGCTATGGGCGGCGCGGATCTTGGAGAAGTGGCGGTTCTGCCAGTGCTCAACGGATTCTCGCCAGCGGCCGCCAAAGAGGTCCACGACGCGGCTGAGAAGCGGCGCCGCGCCTGACAGGGTTCTCACCCGGGGGTTTCCAGGCTGCCGGTGCCGGCTGGACGGCGCTGACTGGATCCCGTTGGAGCCTTATCCTCCAGCCATGCACACCGTGGCCGTACTGGCGCTCGACCAGGTCATCCCGTTCGACCTCTCCGCCCCGATCGACACCTTCGGCTGGGCCCGGCTGCCGGACGGCCGGGCGGCGTACCGGATCCGGGTCTGTTCGGTCACGGCGGACGAGGAGGTGAGCGCGGGCCCGTTCGCGGTGCGTGCCCCCTACGGTCTGGAGGCGCTGGCGGAAGCGGACACGATCGTCCTGCCCGGCATCGCCGACCCCACCGTCCCGCTCCCGCCGGGCGTGGCGGAGGCGCTGCGCGCGGCGGCCGCGAACGGCACCCGGATCGCCTCGATCTGCGTCGGCGCCTTCGTCTTCGCCGCCACCGGCCTGCTGGACGGGCTGCGCGCGACCACCCACTGGGTCGCGGCCCAGGACCTGGCGGCCATGTACCCGGCGGTGGCCGTCGATCCGAACGTCCTCTACGTCGACAACGGCCAGTTCCTCACCTCGGCGGGCGCGGCCGCGGCCCTCGACATGTGCCTGCACATGATCCGCAAGGACCACGGCTCCGCCGTCGCCGCGCATGCCGCCCGGATGTCCGTCATGCCGCTCGAACGGGAGGGCGGCCAGGCCCAGTTCATCGTCCATGACCAGCCGCCGGTACCGGTCGGCGCCACGATGGAGCCCTTCCTCGCCTGGCTGGAGGAGAACGCGGGCCACGACCTGACCCTGGAGGACATCGCCGCCCGCGCCGGCATGAGCACCCGCACCCTCAACCGCCGCTTCCGCGAACAGACCGGCACGACGCCCCTCCAGTGGCTGCACCGGGCGCGGGTACGGCGCGCCCAGTACCTCCTGGAGACGACCACGTACCCGGTCGAACGCATCGCGGTCCAGGCGGGGTTCGGCTCGCCGACGGCGTTCCGGGAACGGTTCAAGCGGGTGGCGGGAACGAGCCCCAACGCGTATCGGCGGGCGTTTCAGGGGGCGGGCTCGGTCGCGGGGCCCGCGTCAGCGCCTTCGTCCGGGGCCGTGTCAGCGTCCGCATCCGGCGCGGCATCCGTGTCCGCCGCGGCGGCCTCGTAGGCGCGCAAGGTGTCGTGACGTCGTCCAGGTGACGGCGCCGCCGCCCGGCTGTGGTCGGCGTGGCGTCCGACGTGACGCCGCCGCCCCCGGCTGTGGCGTGGGCCGGCTCAGGCCCGCCGGTCGGCCACGGCCCACGAGGCGAGGGCCACGGCTCCGGCGACGCCGAACACGGCGGGCCAGGCACCCACCTTCTTGGCCAGCGGATGAGACCCGGCGAAGGCGGCGACGTAGGCGGCGGTCAGCGCCCCGGCGGCCTTCCCGCCGGCCTGCTGCTTCCACTGCTGCGCGGCCGTGGCCCCGGCGGCGGCCAGCACGACCCCGCCCAGCTGCCGCTTCTTGGTCCAACGGGCCACGCCGTACCCACCGATGAGTCCACTCGCGGCCACCGCCGCGGCCGGTACCTTCGCCATTGCTGCCTCCCGCTGCTGCGTCTGTCGAACGAACCGAGGCTAACTCGCCCGTGCTCGTCGACGGACGCCCGCCCGGTCATGCCTTGTTGTTCGGCATGGCGAAGCCGGCCGCGGCGACCTCAGGGCTCGCCGGTATCCATCGACGTTGCTCCAGGCCGGCCATTCGTCGTCGTCGACGTCGAACACCGAGGCCCGCCGCTCCTTGGTGGACAGCCCGTCCAGGAAGGCATGCGCGGCATTGACCACCGCGTCGGTGGAGACGTCGGTGGAGTGGATCGCGAGGTCGTCGGCGACCTTGCCGTCGGTGGTGACGCCCACGGTTAGACCCCCCTCCGGCGGGACTGTCAGTGGCACCCGCTTGGATGTGCCCCATGACTGCTCACGACGTCGCCCGGGCGCTCCCCGACATCGAATCCCTGAAAGACCTCTGCCGCTCGATGGCCATGGCCGAGGCGATAGTCAACCCCGAAGGCGAGCGCTACTACTCGTACGACGCCAAGTGGTCGGACACCGAGGAACTGGCCTCGATGAGCAACGGATCCGGCGACGAGTACGACATAGTCTTCGCCCCCACCGGCGCCTACATCCGCGGCTTCGACCACGAGTCCCCCCTGAGCCCGTACCACCACGACGACGTGCCCGCTCCATGGCCGGGTGTCCTGGACTCCGTACCCGAGCCCTTCCAGTGTTACGTCGACGAGCCCGCCTTCACGGACGAGGACGGAACGCCCGTGGTGACGGTGTGCGTGTGGCGCGAGTCGACAGACCGGTCCTGGAAAACCGGAGAGATCACCTTCCCCGAAGGACACCCGGACCCCGACGGCTCGGACTGGCTGTTCGAACTGCTCCTCGCCCCGACGCCGGAGGCCTTCCAGGAGTTCGCAGAGGACTACTACGAGACGACCATCGACATCGAGCCCGTACGCCACCTGTACGACCTGCGCCCACTGGACCGGGCGCAGATCACCAAACTCAACCCCTCGGCGTCCCTGGAGGATGTCGCTGAAGCCGCTGCGGAAATCGGCTATCCGATGGCGAACGACATGCCGTCGTCGAAGTCTCCGAGGTCGATGTAGTGCGTCGCCACATCAGGGAGCGGTCCTATCGCCTGGGTCGCTCAAGTGATCGCTGGGGTGCCGTCACAGCTTCGCTGGTTGGATGAGCACAGCCCCGCTGTCTCGATGAGTCGCCGCTGCCCGGCCTCGACCAGGGCGGCCACAGCCTGCGACGGACAAAGGTCGCCGGGGTACCGCGGTGTCACCACCCAATAGGTGCCAGGTGGTTCACGGCGGTCGATGCGAGGTACACCCAGGTAGGTGCCCTGCCCAAGGCAAGGTGCGACATCGGCGTGCGGCCAGACGAGTTCGGTGTCCCGCTGGATCAGGGCGTAGTACGTGACACCTACGGCTCGACGGTCGTAGACGACTGGGCCGCACAGCAACTCTCGTAGCGCTGCCGCCACTTCGGTCGAGTCGTCGGAATCGACGACGGCGTGAACGGCATCCGTGGTCATCCGCACCGCGGCGAACCGTTTGCCGAGTGGCAGCAGGGCGACACCGTGCGTCGACCATTCCGTCCAGACCTGCCGCGGCACTGGGTGCTCCATGGTGAGCCACTCGGCAATTTCCCTGTCCGTCGTCTGCTGTGTGTCGCCCACGGCGTACCCCTGTCCTCATCGGCGGTTTCGCTGGTGAGACTCAGACTGGACGTCCACTGCATTCGATTCGAGGACCTTTGGAGGCCATCAAGAGGACATCTATAGGGCTTACTTGGCGCCTTTGAGTGACGAGACGCGCCACATCGGACTTACTGTGGGGCGATGAGCACAGTCTCCCTGAGGAGGAACTCATGCCCCGTCCCACTGGCAATGTCCGCCTGAAGGCCGCTCGCGTGGCCGCAGGTTTCAACTCGCAGCAGAATTTGGCCGATGCCCTGACCGAGGCCGCTCAGCAGCTTGGCCTCCGCGGCTTGTCGATCGGTGTACGTCAGGTCCGGCGCTGGGAGTCCGAGAGCCCTCCGTGGCCGCAACCGGACTGTCAGCGGGTACTCGTCCATTTGCTTGGGCAGAGCGTGGAATCCCTTGGCTTCACGCCTCCGTGGGGTTCTGACGGGACACACCCCGATCGCATGCGTCGCACTCTTGTGACCGGCGGCGCAGCCGCTGTCGGGCTTGCCTTCGTACCGGGGCGAGCGGCTGCGACAACACAACCGGCCAGCGCCGGCGTGGATTTCGAGGCCGTGACGCGATCGCACCGGCGGCTGTACTGGTCGGTGTCCCCGGACAAGCTGCATCCCGCTGTGACCGCGCACGCCGCGTTGGGATGCGCGCTGCTGTCGGAGACGAGTGGTTCCACACGCCGTACCGTGGCTGCGGCACTGGCCGAGTCCTACCTCCTGGCGGGCCGGATCGAGTTCTTCGATCGCCGCGAACCGAGCACCGCGAACGACACCCTCCTCTTGGCTCTCCAGGCCGCGGGCGAGGCCGATGACCCTCTTCTCGGCTCGGCGGTCATCGCACATATGGCGTTCATCCCCGGCTGGGTGGGCGACAGCGACGCGGCACTGGAGCGGATGGTCGCGGCACGCACGTACGCCCGTCGCGCCCCTGCCTCCGCGGAGTTCCTCGCGTGGCTCGACGCTGTCGAAGCCGAATGCGAGACCCGTTGCGGGAACACGCGTACCGCACTCCACCTGATCGGGCACGCCGAAGACGTGATCACCACTGGGAACGAGTACGCGTCGCCCGAGTGGATGGACTGGTTCTCTCCCGCCCGTCTGGCAGCCTTCAAGGGCAACACCCAGCTGATCGCCGGGCACCTCCCTCAAGCGCGCGAGACCCTGCTCCGTGTTCTGGACGAGATGCCAGTGAGCGAGGACAAGCAACGCACCGTTGTCTACGGTGACTTGGCCGCCGTCGAAGCCGCTTCGGGAAAGCCGGGGCAGGCGTGCGAGTACGTGGGTCGCGCTCTCGACCAGCTCGCCCTCACGTGGTACGCGACCGGAATGGACCGAGTGCGAGAGGTTAGGCGAGCGCTGGCCCCCCACCAACACGAGCCCTGCGTCCGCGACCTCGACGACCGGATCTACGGATGGTCGACGACACTCAGCGCGCTGAGCCGTTGAAGTCGTGGATCAACCTCGAGAGTTCTAGGAGGCTGCCGACGCGAAACGTCGGCAATTGCCGGGCCTCGGGGCTTTTCCACTGGATCGTGGCCCACGGTCCGCGACGCACGAGCGCGGTGTGCATCCCCGCCTCTACGGCGGGTCGGATGTCGTTGTCGCACCGATCCCCGACGTAGAGGATCTCGTCACTCTCGAAGGGCACTACGGCCGCGACGCGCTTGAAGAACTCCGGGTCGGGCTTACTGGCACCCCAATCGTCCGACGTGCCGATCAGATCGACGTCCTCGGAGAACAGTGAGCGGAGAATGCGCCCCGCGCGCACAGTCTGGTTGCCCGCGATACCGAGCCACAGGCCATCGGCGCGGAGCTCTGCCAGAGCGGGTCGGACGTCTTCGTACAGGTCGTCTTCCCCGAATGTTTCCGGTTGGCCAGAAGCGGCCCGCTTCTCGCGCTCCGCGTACAGGTCGAACCCGGGCCGGAACTCCTCGAACGTCTCGCGATAGTCGCGGCCTTGCGCGATCACCGCGCCGAACATCGCGTGAAAGGTGTGCCGAGACACGCCCAGCCAGTCGGCCCAAGTCCCGTACTCACGGGTCTCGTCCACCAGGCATTCACCGACGTCGAACACGACTGCGCGAATCATGGCGGCAGGGTATCGAGGTGCGCACCGGAGGTCGGTCGGGGCCCCCGTACCCGGCTTGGTCAACCGCGCAGGTAGGTGTGGATCGCCGAGGCAATGGCCGTGCCGAGGGGGATGGGTACGGCGTTGCCGATCTGTCGGGCGATGTCCGTTTTCGAGCCGCACCAGCGAAAGTCGACGGGGAAGCCCTGTATGCGGGCGGCCTCATAGTGAGTGATCGGACGAGAGGCCGTCGGGTGGAGGTATCGACCCTTCTCGGGCTTGAAGAACTCGGTTCGGATGGTCACTGAGGGCTCACCGAGACGGAGACGACCCATGACGTCCCCAGTACCTGTGTTGTGATTGTCCCAGCTCTCGGTCGAGAGATACTTGACCAGCGTTTTCACGCCCGGAGGGTTCGGAGTTTCGAAGATTTCGATTTCTCCGCTCCCGTGTACCGTGTACCACTTGTCGCGCAGATCCTTGCGGTTCCCGCCCGGGGGAATGGCTTCGTAACGCGCGATCGAAAGTGGTTCCGGATTGCGGCCGAAATGAAGTTCGCGTGTCGTGAAAATACCCGGCAGGACGGCGTCCACTTCAGGAATGTAATCCTTGCCGTCCGGAAGTTCGGTGCCTCGGACGGGCAAAAGGTGCGATTCCTTGAATACGCTGTCGACCGCTCGCCAATATGAGGGCCCCACGTCGACACCGTCGAGCGGCTGAGTCGAGACATCGTTGCTGCGCTTCGGGCGTCGGACATGCGTGGTGGCGGGGTATGCCATCGCGCGACCGTTGTCGAGATCGCGGCGCACGCCGATGACAATGGCTCGCCGACGCGCTTGGACTGCACCGTAGTCGGCGGCGTTGAGGAGATACCGCTTGTACTTCTCCTCGTCTGTGTCGGTCGGTTCGTGGCCGAGAGGATCGACGAGTCGGTACTCGGCCAGAAGGCCGCCCTCTTTCACCTCGCTGAGCAGATTGCGGAACTCGTCCGACTTGAGGAAACGATCGACGTTCTCAATGACGAAGACCTTGGGGCGAATCTTGGCGACGATGCGCACATATTCCTCCCACAGGCGATTGCGCTCGGCGCCCTTCTTGTGCCGGTTCAAGGCCGAAAAGCCCTGGCAGGGAGGTCCTCCGACCACTACGTCCGCGTGGAGGGCATCTTCCGTCGGCTTCCAGTCCTCGATGTCTTGGAGGTGGACGCGGGCGGCTGGAAGATGCTCGTCCAGCCGGCGGCTTCCGAAGTTCGCGGCGTACGTGGCAGCCGCAGCAGCGTCGTGTTCGACAGCCGCGACGCTGTGGAAGGCAGGTCCGTTGTCCCCCGCCCCCTCCGGGCGGAACTCGTGAAACCCCTGGGTGAAGCCGCCACAGCCCGAAAAAAGATCCAGGACGGTGATGGGCTCGGGAGAGAGGGGACGGGGCGTGCGCATGAGGGGATCTTAGCTGCGCAGGGCGGCCGCGATGGCCCGTCCTACGGCTGCCGCGAGAGGCGGCGGCATCGCATGGCCGATCTGACGATACCTGGACGTCTTGCCACCGAAGAAGCGCCATTCCTGGGGGATGGCCTGGATCAGTGCGGCCTGGTCGACGGTCAGCCTGGGCTGACCTTCTGTGGGGAAGTCCTTGCCCGGGGGTTCGTCGCCGAGGCTGTTGCCGTTCACGCCGAGCGAAGCCCATGCCTTCTTGGTCCCGGTGGGGCCGAGGTCGGCACCGCCTCGCCGGTCGGAGCCCCCGACAAGCGCGGGTGCGATGCGGTCGGCGGCCTTGACCCAGCGTTCAACGCCGGGCCATCCGGACGCTGACATGGAAGGGCCCAGGACCTCGCCGACGGTCGGGGGCGGCAGCTTGTTCGGCTCGGGCCAGGAGAAGCGGGAGAAGTAGGGTTCTTGCAGGGCGACCAGGAAGCCGCTGCTGCGGTTCTGCGGTACGCCGAAGTCCCCGGCGTTGAGGACACGCCAACTCCATCTGTAGCCCGCATTCCTGAGTTCGGTCTCGATCCATGAGCGGTCCGCCTCGAAGCTCGGGTTCTCGACCAGGTCGGGGACGTTCTCCAGGAGCACAGCTTTCGGGTTGATGTCGCGCACCAGCCCGATCGCAGCCCTGAGGACTCCTCGCTCCTCGGTGTCCTCGGCGCGACCGACGGTTGCCGAGGACTTCACGCGGGGGAGTCCACCGCTGACGAGATCGACGCCTACGGCCTCGGGCCGCATGCTCGGGCGGAAATCTACGACGTCCATGCAAATCACGTCCCACGAGGGCCGGTTGAGGTCGATCGTGAAGCAGGCGTCGGCCTTGCTGTCGATGAGCAACACTGGGTCGAACCCGGCGCGCTCGAGTCCAAGCGCCTGCGCACCGGCTCCGGCGCAGATCTCCACCGACTTGAAGCGACGGGAATCGACGGACGCCACCGGAAAAGCATCTGGAGTCCGTGATTGCTCCCCCGAAGAGGCTGTTGCGGGCCATTCGGTGGCCAGGCCGCTTCGGGTCGTGTCCCGCCCGGTCTCCGCGGGAACGTCCTCGGTTGCCTGAGAGGTTGGGCGTTGAGCGTCGACCGACTCCTGTGCAACCGCGCGTAGTTCGTCGTCCAGGGCCAGTTCCTCGATGCCGTCGAAAAGGACGAATGGGGCCAGTCGCAGGAGCCTCTTGAGGAAGTCACGCAGGGTTTCGCGTTCGTTCAGGCCGGTGAGGTCGAGATCCTTCCAGACGCGGAGGATGGCCCTGACCATGTGGGGGCTTCCGCCGAGCGCGGCTCGACGTGCGTAGATCTGGTCGAACGCGGCCTCGCCGAGAATCTTGAGGGCGCTGTACGGTTCCGGGTCGTCGGAGGAGCGCACGAGCTGGGCCCGCCACCACAGGCGCCCGAAGACGTGGCGCGTGAGGTCCGTGCCCAGGACGCGGTCTCTCGGCGGTTGCGGATAGCGCCAGAAGGCGACATCCGGGAGTAGGACCAGCGCGAGGAAGGCCCAAACGTCTCGTGAGGCGGCTTCGGCGGGCACCATGCCCATCTCGGCATGCAGCAGGGCGGCGAGCCGGAGGTCGAAGTCGGCGTTGCCGGCGCGGTCGGACTCATCGGGGAAACCGGCGCGCTTCGCGAGGTCGACGACGCCGGCACGCAGTTCATGAAGCCGGTCGACGGAGACCCGATCGCCACCGGTGGCCACATACACAGCCGACTCGTGGGCACCGGAGACCCGACCCGCCAACTCGGCGGTCGTCAGGTGTCGGTATTCCTCGAAGAGCGGTCTGGCCTGTTCGGCGAGCAACCGGGGGTACAGGAAGCTCATCATGACACCTCGAAGATCTTGACCGCCGCCTGCAGATCCGAGGCGAACAGAGCGGGTGACTGCCGTCGGCGCAAACGAATGTCAGTGATCGACTGACCAGGGAAGAGTTGGTCGAACAGGCTCAACAGGGTGGCACCCAGTGAGCCGTCGGAGAAGTCTGCGTCCTCGGCGAAGTCGTCGTGATTGAGCGCGTGCTCGATGAGGGTTCGAGCGGCGTCCGCGTATACGGCGGAGAGCACTATTCGATCCACCGGACGGGGTTTTCCGGCGTTCTCGAATGCCGTGGCCGTTACCGCGTTCCGCTCATTGACGAGTAGAAGCAGGGACCCCATGGTGGCGCTCTCCAGACCTCCGCTGATCTGTAGATGCCAGGCTGCGTCATCGGGAAAGGAGGTTCGCGCGAAGTCGATCACAGCCATGGGGAACTGCGGCGCGTCCCCCTGCAGACGGAGGGACTCCCGATCACTCCACAGCACGGACCCGGCCCGGCGGGGCGAGGAGGGGCGGGCGTCGCTCCGGCGCTCGGCCAGGACCAGGGCGGTGTCCAGGAGGAGGAGACCGCCCAGATCGGCACCCCGCAGTCGGACATCCAACTCCACCGTGTTCGTCCCGCCGGTGGTCAGGCGCAGATGCTGTGCCGGACCGCTGAGGTTGGACCCGGTGGCCGTCCACACGGCGGCGAGTATGAGCGCGGCGTCGGACGGAAGGCCCGACTGCGAGCGCGCGCGGTCCAGGTCGACACGAACGGTCCTGCGCAGGTGCAGGTCCATCTGGTAGTCCCAGTCCGGCAGCGCCTCGGGCATGTCGACGTCGCCGTCCTCCGTCACCAGCAACCATGCCTCGGTCGTTATGACGTCCTCGGTCGGGACACGGTATGGAAGAACGCGACGAGTCACGGAGTCTTCACCGCCTCGACCTTGATGCCGATTTCGGTCATGGTGTCCGGGGCCGGGCGAACGAGTGCACGCCAGACGGACTCGCTGCCCTCGATCACGTATGTCTCGGCGGCATACAGGCGACCGTCGCCGTCCTCCCAACCGAGGAGCACGGGCATGCTCGCCCCGATGGGCGGATCCGTCTCTCGCCCGCCGGTACCGGGAAGAGTGACGGCAAGGTCGATGCGTACCCGCTGCGGTCCAGGCACAGGCAGCCGGAACGCCTGGACGAGTACGGATGCGTCGCCGCGTTCGTCGTAGTAGGGGTCACCGATGTACTGGACTCGTGGACGACGGCGAGGCGTGCCGGTCCCATCGCTCCCCTGTGTTTCTGCGAACGACTGCCCATCGTCCTCGAAACCCCCCTGGCCGGCAGTTCCACCGGAGCGCAGTCGCCCGGTATCGGAGGGTGTCGCTTTCAGCGCGGGACGGCCTGATGCCGGGCGGGCCGTGCCGTCCTCGCTTTCGCCCGGTTGCGAGGCGCGTGTGGCAGTGCTGCCCGGTTTGGAGTATGCCGTGGCTCCGCCGATCCCCCAGGCTCCGCCCACCAACCCGGAGAAGAGGGAACTGGCTGCGCCCAGCGCGACATTGCTGGCTCCAGGACGCGCAACACCACTGAGGGAGAGGAGCCGCGCCTGAGCCTCGGCGATGCGCGTGAACGTTGTCTGCACGAAGGTGCTTTCGGGCCTGTCGAGCGACTGAGGGTTCCAGGCGTCGTGCGTGGGCGGTTCGGCCTTTGCGTAGATCTCGTCCATGTCTTCGTCTGCGCGGAAGACGCCGGCGTAGCCCTGATTCACGCTGGGGGGCTTCGGCCCGGGCTGATACGTGACGACAAGTTCTGCGGGCCGCATCAGACATACGTGATGGACGAGATCCTCGATGTCGAGCATGCGGGAAGCACGGGTCGGCTCCAGCGGCGGCATGATCCGTTTCACCATCCCGAGGCGCCCCAGATATCGCTTGGGCTTCATGCAGTGCAGATCGCCGCCGCCAGGGCCGGTCATCGTCTCGTAGGCCGCGACGAACATGTTGAGTGGGCGGGTCTCCCGCGGATCCGGCACAGAGTGTTGGACGCCGTCACAGGTGACGGTGAAGTTCATGGCGGGTGGCCTGCCATCGGTCGAGATCATCTTTGGCCAGAGGTGCCAGGTGATGGTCTCTGCCAGGTAGTCGGCCGCATCGGACGGTTCGAGTTCGTCCAGGTTCGGATCGATGACGACGACGGTCGTCCCGGTCTCCTCGGGACCGAATGTTCTGAGACCGAGACGCTGAGCAGTTGCTTCCGCCTCCTGGCCGACCAAGGGCTCGACGACATCTCCCGACGTGTTGCCCCACCAGTGCCGACCGGTGTAGCGGCGGTTACCCGAGGGCTCGGCGGCAACGTAGCTCTTCCAGAGGGTGCAGCCGATGAGCCGGGTCTCGTGACCTCCTTGCGCTGTGCGGCATCGGGAGTGCACAAGGACGGTTCCGGACTTGGACAGCAGGTAGAAGATGCCTTTGCCGAAGCCGTAGGTGCCACCGCCCAGAGCCGTGTCGCGCGGCTCGCCGATGTTGCGGATGAAGGAGACGAAGTCGCGATCTGGGCCCACCGCGTTGTCGGCACGGGTTGGTCCTCCAAGCCCTCGCGTGCCTCGGTCGGAGACGGCCAGGACTCGTATCGGGCCGTGCCTGAGGGTCTCGCGCAAGGGGAAGGTCTCAACGCCGGCGGGTGCGCCCTCGACCAGAAGGTCTCGCCATGCGCCGGTGTGGGCCGGGCCGACCGTCCACATGTCGATGCGGTAGTCGACCGGAGCAGCGGACAGCATGAGACGGGCGTCCCAGCTGTTCTGGGCGGACTCGCGCACGAGAATCGTGAGCAGGTCGAGTTCCGGGCGTCCGAGCTGATTGCGGATGCCCTCGGCGGCGCTCGCGCCTTCCGGTGGGTAGGGCTGGGAGAACCAGCGGGGCCCTGTCACGCAGACTCCTGGATCATGTTGTCGATCACCTGGGATACTTCGGCAGGGAGCAGCGGAGCAGGGATCTCACCGGACAGGTCGATGCTGTACTCGACGTCCAGCGCCGACACCGACAGGCCGGCCAACTTGAGTGCGCGGCCCGTGAGTCCCGGGAAATCGGGACCGACTCGATACCACCTCTCCTCACTGACCGCGAAGTGCACATCGTGATAGTGGTCTGCGTCCGAGAGGCGGTATCCGGCTCCGGCCAGCAGTTCCAGGAGTGCGCCCTCGTCGTCGCACAGGCGAAGCGCTCGTTCGGCCAATTCCACGAATGCGGTGCTCGAACTGTTTGCTGTGGTGCGCTGCAGGCGGAACCATGCCAGACAGAGGGTCCCGCCCTCCGGCGCTTCGAGTTGGTCGAGCCCGTGTATCCGCGGCCTTCGCCCTTCGCTCACGGCACTCGACTTGACCTCGATGGCAGTGGCACCGGCTGAGAAGTCGTGACGGTGCCCTTCGGGGCCGCGCCACAGCCAATGCGCGCTCGAGTCCTCCTCGAGTATTCGGTTGAGCACCATCAATTCGCCGAAGAGCCCGGCAAGTTGATCGGGCCCCAACGGTGTTCCCTGCGTTCGGAAGAGGGCCTTCCAGCGGTCGAGAACGCGATAGAGCGCCTTGACGGGGTTTTCGGACAGCTCGGTCGTTGCTCCCAGCACGTCCACGCACAGCTCGGTGAACAGATCGCTGAGGTCGTCGCGGAGGCAGGCCAGGTCGGCGTAGGTCTGGTAGGTCTCCTCGTCCTCGAGTGTCCTTCTGCGCAACCTGAGTACCGGCCCGTCCAGGCCGGGACGGACCTTGCGATGCGAGTGGATCGGTACCAGGAGATGACGGTGCGCGTCGTGGTCGACGGCCACCACCAACGGCTCGCCCTTCGCAGCAACAGGCAGCTGGGAGACGCGCAGGCGCCGTTCACTTGTGGTCTGCTCGGCATCGAGCGCGGTCCAGCGCTCCTCGACGAGCGTGCGGAGCGCGTCGTCGTTCATGCGTCCTCACTGACGAGCAGGCTGTAGTCCTCGTCCTCGATCCTTACGTTGGACAGGTCGGCGGAAATGTACTTTTCTACCGTTGCGTCCTGGTCTCGGGGCTCAGGGAAGACCAGCCCAACGCCGATGACGTGCTCCTCGGCATTCAGCGATGCACGCAGCTTTTTCGACGGACTGGGCTCGGACAGTTTGTCGATCGGATACAGGACGAGCAGGCCGGTGTCCGGAAGTTTGGCGCGACGCATGTCTTTGATGCCTTTTTCGTTGAGCTTCGCGGCGTCCCCGTCCAGATCCACCGCGGCGTCGCGACGGCTCATGAGTGTCTTGATGTCGGCGAAGTCCGGATCGGGGTTGTCGCCTATTCGGGCACGGATGTTGCGCCCGACGGTCACACCACGAGCAAAGGTGAAGTCGGCGCCCCTTCCCCGCGGGTTGCCGACGATTGCAACGTTCCATCGCCCGAGGGAGCCGACCGTGGCGACTCGCTTCCGGATGTAGTCGATGATCAGATCGGCATCGTTCTCCGGCGACTTTTCGTGGAACCTGTAGGTCGACAGGAATTCGGTCACGATCTCGTGCGGTACGTCACGGAAGACGTATCGACCTTCAGCCGATCGCTCCTCCACTCTGATCGCGTTGGTGATCGAGGCGGAGACCAGAGCGCGTGCCGCGTCGATGTTCCCGCGCAGCCAATCGCCGTTGGTGTGGAAGTAATGGGTCTGGATCCGCTTGCCGCCGTAGGACGAAGCCGCCGTCACCGCGTCACGCATCTTTGCGGCTGCGGTCACTCGCAGTGCGGGGTGTGTGCGGAGGCGTACGGCGAAGGTCAGAGGAGTCTCGTCCTCGGTCATGTAGATGTCGATGTCGCGGCGCATCTCGGTTTCGACCGTGGCCAGATGCCGGAACCACTCGGACAGCTCGTCGGTCATCCAGATCCGAGGCAGGTCGGCGTATCCGTTGCGGAAGCCGAACCAACGCCCCATTTGCAACAGAGTGTCGTACGCCGAGACGGCTCGAACGAAGTAGCTGACCGACAGGCCCTCCAGCGTCAGTCCTCGGGAGAGGGTGTTGCCGCCCACCGCGATCGCCACGACCGGACCGTTCTCGTAGTCGAGGCGGTCCTCGCTGCTGGAGTTGTCCATGATGACACGACAGTTGTCGAGGACTTGCGGCAGCTCGGGTACCAACTCCTCGAACGGCACCTTCGCTTCGCCGAAGTCTTCGGCCGGAACACGGTTGGTCTCGCGCTCCCACAGGTCACGCAACTGTGCCAGGAAGGCGGCGTCCTTCAGGGACCGAGCGGACCGGTCCCGCAGATGCTTCAGCGGCCTCTCGAAGCTGTTGTGCACGGAGGTGTTGACGCTGGTGTGGATCAGCATCGTGCTGTGCGGATTGCCGGTTCGTCGTACGCGACGGGCGGCCGTGACGAGCCAGAAGTACTCGACTGCCTTACGGAGAGTCTCCGTGATGACAGGCTCGAAGCCCTCGACGTCGGCCCTCGTCTCGGGACGTACACATGGAACGTCGTCCTCGGGGATCGAACGGATCATGTCGTACCCGTCGTCGACCTGCTCCGGATCCTCGCCGTCGAGCGCATAACGCCCAAAGAGGACCTCCGTTCCGAAGTGCCCTTGAGGCTTGGGAAGGTTGACGACGAAGTCCTGGGGATACAGGTCCTCGGCGCTCGGGTCGATCAGCAGGTTCGCGAACGGCGAGGCCGTGTATCCGACGTAGGCGCTTCTCGGCAACGAGCTCATGATGTCGAGGATCAGTGGGTTGATCGACTTGGTCGCCACCGTGGCCTGGTCTGCCTCGTCGTCGATGATCAGCGCGGGGCAGTCCTCGAGGTAGTCGGATGCCTTCTCGAGCCATCGGGCGAGCTTGCGCAGTACCGTCGCATTCTTCTTCACGACGCACAGGACGCGTGTCTTGTTGCTCTTCCCGAAATACGAGGCCGGGTTCTCCTGCGGAGTGAAGTCCTTGTCGAGGCCGGTCAGCTGCGACCACATCGAGGGATTCGGCTCCACCAACTGCTGCACCAGTCGTGCCTGCGTCTGACGCCGAAGGCCGTTGTGGATGCCGGCCAGCACGATGAAAAGTTTGTAGCCGCGGTCGGCGGCTTTGGCCATGACCGAGGTGAAGTTGGTCGTTTTGCCGGACTGTACATAGCCGACAACCAGGCCCCGGGTGGAGAACGCTCTCTCCTTCGGGTGGTTCAGCAGCGAGACGACACGGGTGGAGGATTCGTCGAGACTCCTGATCGAGGGCTCCTCGGACCAGCCGTCCTTGCGAAGCAGGTTCACGATCGCAGGCCAGCATTTGTCCCTGGCCTGCGGACCCGTGTACCAGGTGTCGCGGTTGCCCAGAATCACCGCATGTGGCTCTTCGAGTTCCTTGATGCTTATGGTCTGCTGCTCGTGCCGCTCACGGATCCGCTCGACGACGTCGGGACTGGCGCCGAGCTGCTCCAGCCGCTTGATTGCTTCCGCAGGAGGAAACGCGTCCAAGAGCGCCTTGAACGTCTCGTACATGCCATCGAATTCGTCGGTCATGGGAGTCGACCGTTCCCCCGCTCTCGTTCTCTGAAGCCAACTGCGCCGCAGCGCCTCCGTCGAATGCCCCCCTCGACGGCAAGGCACCCTGATGCGGGTGCCGGCGCGCCACTCTTGCACAACTTCTACACACTATTGGGTGTGATGGACACCGATACGCGAAATCAAGGCTCACAGGGCACGTCAGGGACCCCGGGGGACGGCTGTTGGGCTGCCAGAGCGGCACGGATCCGGCGCGCGACGTCCTCTGCAGATTCGTGCTCCCAGAACCTCAGGACGGTCCAACCCGCGGCGCGCAGATGATCGGTCGTCTCACGATCGCGTGCCATGTTCTTGTCCAGCTTGGCGCGCCACCACTCAGCATTGGCCTTGGGCTGAGTCGCGTGCTTGGGGCAGCCGTGCCAGAAACAGCCGTCCATGAAGATCGCGATCTTGGCCTTGCCGAACACGATGTCGATCGTGCGGCGCGGTACGCCGGGCACCGGCACGTTCACTCGGTAGCGCAACCCCGAGGCGTGCAGGAGGCGTCGCACCGCGACTTCCGGTGCCGTGTCACGGGAGCCTTGGCGGCTCATACGGGCAGAGACCCCAGGGGAAGACGGAACAGCAGGCACGGGAGCATTGTCTCAGCACGATCAGCATTCCGTCCGGCAAGTGTCCACGAGATACGCGGCACCTCGGGCGCCGGGTATGCGCTGTGTGTGGCGCCCGAGGGCGGATCCGGTACTCAGGCCCTGTGGCACTCCCCATAAACCCGCCCAGACCCACACCAGCAAGCCGCCCCCCGCTGCGGCGGCCAAGCCACAGCTCGCCCCCGGGCCGCCAGTGTCGTCGCGTACTGCGGCAGCAGCGTCGCGTCTGCCGGGGAGGATGCCTCCGAGGCGGCGAAGGCCTCGTAGGACGGGACCGTGCCCGTCACGATGCCGAGGTTCGGGGTGCCGGAGGCCGCCAGTTCGCGTAGGGAGGCCTCTATGGTCGCGAGGTGCTCGTCGTGGGAGGAGTACTCCGCGGACAGGGGCGGGTACGCCGTCAGAAGTTCCGCCAGTTCGTTCGTCGGCCAGTGCAGGACCGCCACCGGGAACGGGCGGGAGAGGGCCTCCCTGTACGTGCTCAGCTCGGCCCGGAGGCGGCTGATCTCCGCCTGGAGCTCTGCCGGGTTGTCCGAGCCCAGGGACCAGACGCGCTTCGGGTCGTGGAGTTCGTCCAGGGAGATGGGGGACGAGTGGAGGGTGTCGGCCAGGGTGTCCCAGTCGTCGTGGGGCATGCCCAGCATGCGGCGGACGCGGTGGCGGCCGAAGAGGAGGGGGAGGGTGGAGTAGGGGGGCTCCGACACGTCCGTCAGGAGGAGCTGGGCGCCCTGTGTGAAGGTCTCCTGCGCCGACTCCAGCTCGTCGTGGGACTCCAAGGCCTCCGCCACGATCACCCAGGGGGCTGCGTCGCGGGGGGACGCCGTCCGTACTCCGTCGATGATCGCGCGGGCTTCCGCCTCGTGGCCGTACTCCCAGAGGTTCGACGCCTTGAGGGCTCGTACCAGATGGGGGTTCTCGAGGGAACTCGGAGAATCCAAGGACGACAGCAGGCGGTCGTAGAGCGCTGTCGCGGCGGGGCGGTCGCCGGCCAGTTCCAGATGGGCCGCGGCCTGCAGCAGCAGGTTCTCCGTGTCCTCCGGATACAGGGAAGCAGTCCGCTCCAGGCGTGCTGCTTCCGCGTTGTGGTCGACGTTCTCGGCAGGCGTGTCGGGGCGCATGGGGGACACCGTACTGCCGCCGCCATACGAAAAGAGAGATGGGTGTCAAGCCAGGGCGAGCAGGCCCACACCGCCTGGCCAGTACGGAGTCACCGCCCGGCGCATTGCCCGGACCCGTGCCGACCCCGTGCCGACCCCGTGCCAGACCGGCGCCGGACCCGTGCCGGACCGGCGCCGGGCCCGCGCCGACCCCGTACCCGGCCCGTGCCGGCCCCGTACCGGACCGGCGCCGGGCCCGCGCCGACCCCGTACCGGCTCAGTACCGGTACGGGGCCGGCAGCAGCGTCGCGATCCGGATCAGTACCGCCGTCAGCGCGCCTGCCCACAGCAGGACGCCGAGCCACGCGCCGATCACCGCCGACCGGTAGCGGTCCGGTGCGTCCAGGGTCACCGAGTCGGGGGCGCCCGGCGTGCACAGGAGGCGGACGCGGCTGCCCTCGGGCAGGGCGTGGGCGCCGATCGTGTCGGGAACGGCGCGTTCGTACTCCCGCCCGTCGTCGCCGGTCCAGCGGACGACGGGGTGCAGGGTGGCGTACGTCGCCTCGCGGGACGCTATGTGACCGGTGACCGTGCCCTCCACGCGGCGGGCGGTGCGGCGCAGGACGTGTTCGGTGAGGGCGACCATGCCCTGCTGGCCGGTCACCGCCAGGCCCGCGAGGAAGGGGATCAGGGTCAGTAGCCAGTACGCGCTCATGGCCAGGGAGTTTATGGGGGTGGGGAGTTGGGGCCTCGGCGTGCCCGGGTCGGCGCCTCCGGGCCGGGTCTTTTTGCTGTATGCGGGCCCCTCACACCACCACCCCATCCACCTGCAACGTCTGAACCGCCCCCGCCGCGAAGGGCACGGCGACCGACTTGCCGCTCAGGTGCGTGTCCGAGTGCGAGGTGTACCGGTCGCCGGACCCCGACGTCAGCGTGTTCCAGCGGGGGACCAGGCCGCCCGTGCCGCCCGACACCGTGGTGAAGCGGGAGAGGTCGAAGGTCAGGGTCTGGGCGGAGGAGGACTTGTTGACCGCCGCGATCACCAGGCGTTTCGCCGTCGCGTCGTAGGCCGCCACCGCGTAGTCCACTCCCGTGTCGACGATCGTCATTCCGGGGCGGATGTGGCGGGTGAACTGGGCCATTACGTAATACTTCGTCTGGATCGCCCCGGGCGTCAGGGTGCTCGCGTCGTACGCGATGGTCGCCCAGCCCGACGAGGGGTCCATGACCTGCCAGTACACCCAGGCGGTCGGGTGCAGCCAGCGGAAGTCCAGGAGGAGGTTGCTCGCCAGGGTGAGGCCGGTGCCGTCGCTGTCGCCGTACTCGGAGTTCCACAGGCTCTTGCCGGCGGTCGTCACCGCGTCGGTGTAGAGGAGGTCCCGGCGGCCGCCCGAGCCCTGGTAGCCGTGCACGTTGACCCGGTTCACGTATCCCTTCGTCGTCGACGAGAAGGAATTCCATGTCGTGCGGGCCAGGTCGTAGCTCGTCTCGTCGGACGCCGAGATCTTCGTGCTCGTCAGGCCGCGCTTGTCCAACTCGCTGCGCAGGTACGGGAGTACGGCCGACTGGACCGACGCGTCCATGTGGCAGCCCTCCTGGGTGCCGGTGGCGGTCCACCAGCTGGAGGAGGGTTCGTTGAAGGCCTCGACGGTGGAGAAGTTCACGCCCCAGTTGTTCTTCGCGTAGAGGGCTACTGCCGCCAGGTGGGAGGCGTGCTGGCGGTAGTTCCAGGACTGGAGGTTGTTGCCGCCGCCGGACGCGCCCGACGGGTTGTGGTTCAGGCACATCCACCACATCGGGGAGTTGGCGAACAGCTCGCTCGTCGCACCCCGTGACGTCGCCTTCAGCAGCATGGCCCGCTGGGTGGCGTCGGCCGTCCACTTCCAGGCCGAGGAGGTGGGGTCCTCGTTGTTCCAGTCCTGCCAGTAGCCCTCGATCTGCTTGAAGGAGGGGATGTTGGCGGAGGCGACCATCGACTCGCCGTTCACGCTGTTCCAGCTGCACCCGCCCAGGTTGTATCGGGCGATGTTCAGGCCCAGGCCGGGAAGCGAAGTTCCGTTGTACGTCGTCGACTTGGTGGTGAAGAAGATGTCGGCGAAGTCGTCGCGTGCGCCGAACACGTTGGCCCACCACGCCAGCGAGGTGCCCCAGCCCTCCCATTTCCCGTACGTCGTAGCGGGGTTGACGGCGATGGTCGCGTCCGCGCGGGCGGTGCCCGTCGCCAGGGCGCTGCCGAAGACCGTACCCCCCGCGGCCGCCAGCAGTGTTCTACGTCGGATCATGGCTTCTCCGTCCCGCTCGATCGCCGGTCGTCCCACCGGCGTCGGCTCGTCGACTCGATCGCCTTTCACCCCAACGGAGTCGGCCCATCGGCTCAGCTGCCGGCCACGCGACGGGCACTGGCCAGTCGGCCCCATTTGCCCGTCACGCCACCGGTACTGGCTCGCCCCGCTGATGCCATCAGGAAGCATCGGGTGTGACGGGTGGGGTTGTCGAGGGTTGCGACACCCCTTTCTCACCCCTTTCTAAAACCGGTATATGAAGCCCCTGGTTGGGCGTCGGGGCGTACGGGGCTGGTGACTTGAGGAGGCAGCACCTATCGTGCGGGCCCGGCGAAGGAGGCGTACGGATGCGGGCTCCCGGGATCGTGCACCACGGCACTCGGCGGCGGCGCGCCGCGTACCGGCGGGTGGTGTGGGGCGGGGCCGAGGTGTTCGTCACCGTGGGGGTGGTGCTCCTGCTTCTCGTCGTGCACCAGCTCTGGTGGACCAACCGGGAGGCCCGGCACGACGCCGCGCGCAAGGTGCAGGCGCTGGAAAGGGAGTGGGAGGCGCCGGGGGCCGCCGTGGCGCCGAGCGCGGATCCGGGCGGCGGTGAGGGCGAGGGGGACAGCGGTGGCGACTCAGGCGGCGCGCGGAACCCCTCCTCGCGCGAACGGCAGGCCACCGTCAACAGCGCCCAGGCGCAGCCCCGTTGGTCTCAGGCCTACGCCATCCTCGCCATCCCCCGCCTCTCCCTGCGCGTCCCGGTCGCCGAGGGCGTCAGCAAGCAGAACGTGCTCAACAAGGGGTACGTCGGTCACTACAAGGGCACCCAACAGCCGGGTCAGGCAGGGAACTTCGCGCTCGCCGGGCACCGGAACACCCACGGCGAACCCTTCCGGTACATCACCCGGCTGAAGCGCGGCGACACGATCACGGTCGAGACGAAGGCCGCGCTCTACACGTACGTCGTCGACAAGACCCTTCCGCAGACCTCGGCGCGGGACAGCGGGGTCATCCGCGGTGTGCCGCGCAGTACCGTGCGGCCGTCGTACGGGTACAGCGAGCCCGGGTACTACATCACCCTCACCACGTGCACTCCCGAGTACACCTCCAAGTACCGGATGGCGGTGTGGGGGAAGCTGCGGTCGATGCGGCCCCGGTAGACCCGGGGGTGGAGCACGCGGGGCTGAGCGGCCTCGGGGAAGTGGGGTGCGTTTCCGCGTCGTCCGGTGCGGTGCATCGCGTGCTGCCGCGTCGCCCTCGTACTGGATGTACTGGGTGATGTGGCAGTGCGGCGAGGTGCCGTGGCGGGCGGCGTGGGGGCGTGCCTCACTTACCCGAGGCCGCTCAGAGACTCGGCGGACGCGGCGGAGTCACCGCCGGTCCCTTCCCCTGTGCGTGCAGCAGCGCCCCGAGCTCGTACTGGGCCACCACATCGCCCCCTTCGGCGTGCGGGCGGTACAGCGCCTCCGCCTCGGCGTAACGGCCCAGGGTCGTCAGGCACCAGCCGAGATCCCGCCAGCAGAAGCGGTGCCCGAGCTCGACCGCGAGGCGGTACCACTCCACGGCGCCCGCCGGGTCGCCGTCCCGCCGCTTCCAGTAGCCCAGTTGACCGGCGGCACGTGCGCTGCCCGCCCGTGCCATCCCGGCCACCAGGTCCTCGGCCTCGGCCACCCGTCCCGACGCCCAGCGGCGCATTTCCTGCGCCATCGTGACCAGCCAGTCGGGGTCCTGTCGTACCTCGGCCTCGCGGCGCAGCCAGTGCTCGGCCTCGGCCTCGTAGCGGGCGTCCTTGTGCGCGAGTCTGCTCGCGCTCCAGGCCAGCTCGCGCACCGCTTCCGCGTGACCGGCCTCCGCCAGGGGAACCAGCCAACGCTTCGCTTCCTCGCGGCGCCCTTGTCGCAGCAGGTCGCTGCCGCGTTCGTACGGGGCTGAGATGTCCATGATCAGAACTCTAGAGGTGTGGGTGTCAGCTCCGCTCCCGAAGCGCCAGCACGCTCACCGCCGCCACCCCCGCGAGTCCCGCCGACACGGCGATCGCGATGTCCCAGCCGTGGGCGATCCCGCCGGAGGAGGTCACCAGCGCGATCGTGAGGGCGACGCCGGCGCAGGAACCGATGTAGCGGAACGTCTGCTGCGCGCCCGAGCCCATCGCGGCGCGGGTCGCGGGGACGGACTCGACGGCGAGGTGCGGAAGGGAGGCGTTCAACAGGCCGCTGCCCACGCCGGAGACGATGAAGCCGGGGAGCAGTCGTGTCCAGGAACCGGCGTCGAGCGCGCCGAGCATCGTCAGGACGCCGACCGCGTGCAGCGCGAAGCCCAGTGCGAGCTGGTGGCGTGGTGAGATCCGGCCCGCGAGGCGCCGCGCCTGCAGGGCGACCGCGAAGGACAGCCCCGACCAGAGCAGGACCAGCCACGCCGTTTCCAGCGTCGACAGGCCGAGCGTCCGCTGGATCAGCGCCGGCAGGAAGCTGAACACGCCGATCACCGCGATGCCCGTGAACAGCCCGCCCGCGGACGAGGCGAGGAAGCGGCGGTGCCGGAACAGACCGAGGTCGATCATGGGCGTACGGCTACGGCTCTCGATGACGACGAACACGGCCATCAGAACGAGGAACGCCACCAGCAGCAGGCCCACCGGGGCGCGCAGCCAGCCGTCGCGGCCCAGGGTGAGCGCGGCCACCAGAGCCATCAGCGCCAGACCGAAGGTCAGAGCTCCCGCCAGGTCGGGGCGGCCGCCCCGGGGCGCGCGGGACTCCGTGAGACCGCGGGTCCCCAGTACGGCGACGATCAACGCGGCCGCGCCCAGCACCGCGTACGCCAGCCGCCAGTCCCACTCGGCTATCCCGCCCGCGAGCAGCGGGCCCACCGCGATGCCGCCGCTGACGAAGGCGCCCCAGACGCCGGTCGCGTGCAGCCGCCCGCGCGGGTTCGGGAAGGCGTGGACGATCAGCCCCAGGCTGCTCGCGAGGATCGCCGCGCTCGCCGCGCCCTGCGCGATGCGGGCCAGCGTGAACAGCCAGGTCGAGTTCGCGAGCGCGCCCAGTGCCGTGGTGATGCCGAGCGCGACCGTGCCGGCCAGGAAGATCCTGCGGCGGCCGTAGTCGTCCGCGAGGCTGCCGGCGACCAGGAGCAGCGCGGCCAGGCCCAGCGGGGTGCCGTTGAGCAGCCAGGCCTGGGCGGAGACCGAGGTGTGCAGCGCGGCGGCGGTGTCGGGAAGCGTGACCAGCGGCGCGGTGTACGTCATCAGGGCCACGGCGGTGGCGGCGCTGGTGAGGGCGAGGGTGGCGCCCGCGCGGGGGATGGCCTGCGTCGACGCGGGTGCTTCGGGTGCGGCGGATGTCGGGTGCGTGGTGATCCCGGCGGTCCGGTCGAGCCGGGTCATGGCTTGCCCCTTCGGGACGGGTGAGTTCGTTCAATGAACCTATGCATGCGTCGACCGTAGCACCCTAGGTTCGTTCACTGAACCAATAAGTCGGAAAGTGGCTACAGTGGGGTCATGGCTTTGGGCAAGGACTACGCGACACAGGAGTGCTCGATCGCCCGCGCGCTCGAAATCGTCGGCGAGCGCTGGACGCTCCTCGTCATACGCGACGCGCTCTATGGCGTACGGCGCTACAACGACTTCCTCGTCCACCTCGGCATCCCACGCGCCGTCCTCGCGGCCCGCCTTCAGCTGCTCACCACCGAGGGCATCCTCGAAAAGCGCCGCTACCAGGAGTCGCCGCCGCGCGACGAGTACGTCGTCACCGACCGCGGCATCGCGCTCTGGCCGACCCTGCGTTCGCTCGGCCTGTGGGGCCGCGAGCACTTCAGCGAGACTCAGCTGCGCTCCTTCCGGCACGCGGCCTGCGGCACGGAGCTGGGTCCGTACGGCGAATGTCCCGCCTGCGGAACCGTCGTACCCGTCCCGGACGTCGAAATGGTGCCGGGACCGGGACTCGATGCGGAGCCGACGAATCCGGTCAGCCGGGCGCTGCTCAAGCCCAAGCGGCTGCTTGAGCCGATCGAGACGGATTCGGTGCGGGCCGTCGAGTCGGTTCCCGCACAGCAGGCCGCCGAGCCGGGTCCTGCACAGCAGGCCGCCGAGTCGGGTCCTGTATAACGGCAGGACATGCAGGACATGTACGAGTGCGCGCGCGAGGGGAGGGGCAGTCCATGATCCGGAGCTGGGCGAACATGCGTCCCGCCGCCGTGCTGCTGCTTCTGCTGCTCGAAGTCGCGCTGCTCGACACCGGCAGCCTCTCCGCCGCCGTAGCCGTCGCGTTCACCGCGACCGCCGCGGCCGGCTCCGCGCTCGCCGTCAGCGCCCTCATCGGCTCACGCTGCGCGCCCGCCGTCCCCCGTACGCGGGTCCGGACGGCCATCCGCGACCGTGAGCACCGTACGGCCTTCCTGCCTCAACGTGATCCCGACGCGGCGGGGCGCAGGCGCCCCCGAGCGCCGGGGCGTGCCCTCCTGACGGCCGCCGCGTAGGGATATCCCACAGCCGGACCCCGCGCGGGTCGTCATGCCGCATTCCGTAACCACGGCACGACGAGACCCCCGGAGGGCTCACCCATGTCCACGTTCATGTCCGTTTTCGCGAGCCTGGTCGAGCAGCTCGCCGACCTGCTCCAGCCCCTGTTCCACGCCTCGGCGGCGGCCGCCGCGATCGTCCTGTTCACCGCGCTCGTACGACTTCTCGTGCATCCCCTGTCGCGGGCGGCGGCGCGCGGTCAGCGGGCGCGCGCCAAGCTTCAGCCGAAGGTCGCGGAGCTGCGCAAGAAGCACGCGAAGGATCCCGAGAAACTGCAGAAGGCGGTGCTGGCGCTGCACGCGGAGGAGAAGGTGTCGCCGCTGTCCGGCTGTCTGCCCAGCCTGCTCCAGCTGCCGGCCTTCTTCCTCCTCTACCACCTGTTCTCGAACTCGACGATCGGCGGCGAGGCCAACGCTCTGCTCGGCCACAAGCTGTTCGCCGCGCCGCTGGGTGACCGGTGGGCGGACGCGCTGGGGGCCGGGGGAGTGTTCGGGGCGTCCGGGCTCGTCTACCTCGGGCTGTTCGCCCTCGTCGCCGCGGTCGCGACCTTCAATTTCCTGCGTACGAAGCGGATGATGGCCGCCTCCGCTCCGGTGGCCGGCGGCGATCAGCAGGTGCCCGGGTTTGCCTCGGTCAACAAGATCATGCCGTTCATGTCCTTCTTCACGCTCTTCACCGTGGCGGTGGTGCCGCTGGCCGCCGCGTTGTATGTGGTGACCAGTACGACGTGGAGCGCGGTGGAGCGGGCGGTGCTGTACTCCGGGCCCGTTGAAGGGTCCGAGCGGTCCGGGCCCGTTCAGGCGGTCTGAGCGGTCCGGCCCTGGTCGAAAGGCCGAACGGCCTGAGCGGTTGGTTACGGTCCAGTCCGTGAACGGGGTATTGCGGACTGGACGGAGAGCTTGGAGGATCGACCAGTCCTCCGATGGCTGCACCCATCGGTCGACTGCCGCGATCGAGGGAGATTGTGATCATGAAGCTGCTGCGAGTCGGTACGGCGGGGTCGGAGCGGCCCGCGCTGCTCGACGCCGAGGGGACCCTCCGGGACCTGTCGGGCATCGTCCCGGACATCGACGGGGCACTGCTCGCCGACGACGCGGCGCTCGGCCGGATCCGTTCCGCCGCCGAGGCCGGTGAGCTGCCCACGCTGGACGCGACCGGACTGCGCGTCGGGCCGCCGCTCGCCCGCATCGGCAAGGTCGTGTGCATCGGGCTGAACTACCACGACCACGCCCGCGAGACCGGCGCCGAGCCGCCCACCGAGCCGGTGATCTTCTTCAAGGCGGCGGACACGGTGGTCGGCCCGAACGACACGGTGCTCGTGCCGCGCAGCTCGGTGAAGACCGACTGGGAGGTCGAGCTGGCGGTCGTCATCGGCCGTACCGCCCGTTATCTGGAATCCGGTGAGGAGGCGCTCGCGCACGTCGCCGGGTACGCGGTGGCGCACGACGTCTCCGAGCGCGAGTTCCAGATCGAGCGGGGCGGCACCTGGGACAAGGGCAAGAACTGCGAGACGTTCAATCCGCTGGGGCCGTGGCTGGTGACGGCCGACGAGGTCGCCGACCCGCAGAACCTCTCCCTGAAGCTCTGGGTCAACGGAGAGCTCAAGCAGGACGGGACGACGGCCGAGCAGATCTTCCCGGTCGCCGAAGTGGTGCGGTATGTCAGCCAGTTCATGACCCTCTACCCGGGCGATGTGATCAACACCGGTACGCCGGCGGGGGTCGCGCTCGGGCAGCCCGAGCCGAAGCCGTTCCTGCGGGCGGGTGACGTGGTCGAGCTGGAGATCGAGGGGCTCGGGCGGCAGCGGCAGGAATTGAAGGACGCGTAGGCGCTCCGCCGCGTGGGCGGGGAGGTGGGGCGGGGAACTGCGGGCGCTTCGTGCGCTGCGAGCCCGTTGTGGCTGATCACGCAGTTCCCCGCGCCCCCGGCGGGGTGGCCCTAGCCCGAGGTGAAGAGTTCCAGGGCCTCCACCACCAGGCTGTGGTCCTCGAGCTGCGGCAGCCCCGACACCACCACGGTTCCGATCACTCCCACACCCTCGACCGTGATCGGGAACGCGCCGCCGTGGGCCGCGTACACGTCGGGGTCGAGGCGCGAGGAGTCCTCGAACGTCGTGCCCTTGGCGCGGAAGCGGGAGCCGACCAGGAGCGAGGAGCAGCCGTAGCGCTCGACGACGCGGCGCTTGCGGTCGATCCAGGCGTCGTTGTCCGGGGTCGAGCCCGGCAGTGCCGCGTGGAAGAGCTGCTGGCCGCCGCGGCGGATGTCGACGGCGACGGGTGCGTGACGGTCCCGGGCCAGCTCGACGAGGAGCGTGCCGAGGGTCCACGCGTCGTCGTGCGTGAAGTGGGGGAGCGTCAAGCGGCGCTCCTGTTCCTCGAGTTCGGAGATCTTCGGCGCGTTCACAGGGACACCACCACTGCCTCGCGGGCGGAGCGGCGGGCCGCCTCCAGGACGTCGAGGGCGGCTGCCGCCTCCAGCGCGGTCACCGGGTTCTCGCCCTTGCCCCGCAGTGCCGCGGCGATCGCCGCGTAGTACGCGGGGTACGCGCCGGGGAGCGTGGGCTCGGGGCTGCCGCCACCCGTGAGCGGGGATTCCCCGGCGCCGACGCGGCCCCACAGGGACTCGGGCTCGACGCCCCACTCGGCCGACGTGCCGGGCCGCTTGCCCTCGCGCAGGTCCGCCTCCTGGGGGTCGAGGCCGTACTTCACGTAACCGGCCTGCGAGCCCAGCACGCGGAACCGCGGGCCGAGTTGGGCGGTCGTCGCGGAGACGTAGAGGTGGGAGCGCACGCCGTTCGCGTGCGTGATCGCGATGAAGGTGTCGTCGTCGGTCCGAGCGCCGGAGCGGCGGATGTCCGACTCGGCGTACACCGAGGTCGCGGGGCCGAAGAGGACCAGCGCCTGGTCGACGACGTGGCTGCCGAGGTCGTAGAGGAGACCTCCGATCTCTGCCGGGTCGCCGGACTCGCGCCAGCCGCCCTTGGGCTGCGGGCGCCACCGCTCGAAGCGGGACTCGAAGCGCCAGACGTCGCCCAACTCGCCCTCGGTGAGCAGCTTGCGGAGGGTCAGGAAGTCGTTGTCCCAGCGGCGGTTCTGGAAGACCGAGAGGAGGAGGCCGCGTTCGTCGGCCAGGGCGGCCAGCTCGCGGGCCTCCGCCGCCGTACCGGCGATGGGCTTGTCGACCACGACCGGGAGGCCCGCCTTGAGGGCGGCCGTCGCGATCGGGACGTGGGTCTTGTTCGGGGACGCGATGACGATCAGGTCCAGTTCGTCGGCGCGCGCCCACAGCTCGTCGGGCGTGGCGGCGAACCGGAGGCCGTCGCCGAACTCGGCGCGGGCCTGCTCCTGCCGCTCCGGGTCGGACGTGACGACCGTGTCGAGGGCCAGCCCCTCGGTCGCGGCGATCAGCGGGGCGTGGAAGACGGAGCCCGCGAGGCCGTAGCCGACGAGGCCCACACGGAGGGGGGTATCAGTCATGCCTGTCATGGTGGCCACTTTCGCAACGCTGTTGCCAAAGTGCAAGCGCGGGGGACAATGGGGGACGTGAACAGGAGCGATGCGGGCGATGAGGACGCTGTGGCGTCGGGTGCGGGGGCGCCGGGGGTGCGTCGGCAGCAGGGGCGGGAGCGGAGCGTGGCGGCGGGGCCGGGCGTGGCGGCGGGAGCGGCCTCGTCCGGTTTGCGGGGCCGGTACGCGGAGGCCGGGCCCGGAGTGAATCTGCTCGCCCTGCGCAGTCACAACGCCGCGCTCGTGCTGGACCTGCTGCGCACGGCCGGGCCGTCCGGGATCAGCCGGCTCGAACTCGCCGAGCGGACCGGGCTGACCCCGCAGGCCGTCAGCAAGATCACTGCCCGGCTGCGGGCGGACGGCCTCGCGGCGGAGGCGGGGCGCCGCGCGTCCACCGGCGGCAAGCCCCGTACGGTGCTGCGGCTCGTTCCCGAAGCCGGGCACGCGGTCGGGCTGCACCTCGACCGGGACGAGCTGACGGCGGTGCTCTCCGATCTCACGGGGGCCGTGGTGGACGAGCGGAGGGCTCCGCTGGACCTGGGCTCCGGAGCGGAGGCGGTCGTCGAGGGGGCGGCGAGCGAGGTGGAGGCCCTGATCGTGGGGGCGTCCGTGCTGGGGGTGGGGGTCGCGCTGCCGGGGCCTCTCGATCATGTGCGGGGGGTTTTGCACCGGGTCACCGGGTTTCCCGAGTGGGACGGGTTTCCGTTGCGGGACGCGCTGGCGGGGCGGTTGGGGCTGCCGGTGGTGGTCGACAAGGACACGAACGCGGCCGCGTTGGGGGTTGCGGTGGGGGGCGGCGCCCCAGGGGGCTCCGGGGCTGTCGGGGCTGCAGGGGTTGCCGGGGACGTCGGGGGTTCCTTCGCGTATCTGCATCTGGGTACGGGGCTGGGGGCCGGGCTTGTCATCGGTGGGGGCGTGCATCGCGGGGCCCGTACCGGGGCGGGGGAGTTCGGGCATCAGGTCATTCAGCTGGACGGGCCGGTGTGCGGGTGCGGCAACCGCGGGTGCATCGAGGTGTTGTGTCTGGAGGCGGTGAGGCGGGGGGCCGTGGAGGAGGCGGCGCGGGTGCTGGGCGCGGGCGCGGCAAATCTCGTGGGGCTGCTGGACATCGATCTCGTGCTGCTGGGCGGGCGCACGGTCGCGGCCCATCAGGAGGCCTTCGTGCGGGGGGTCGGGGCGGTGCTGGAGGAGCGGGCTCGGCGGGAGGGGGTGGACGTGGCGGTACCGGTGCGGGTCGCTCCCGGTGGGGCGCGGGGGGTTGCGGAGGGGGCGGCGCAGTTGTTGTTGGCGCCGTTGTTCGGGCGGGGGGAGGGGTGACGGTCGGCGGGGGTGCCGGTGGGTGGGTTTTCGCCCCCTCCGCCCCTGCCCGTCCCGTACCTGGGGGCTGCGCCCCCAGATCCCCGGGTTGCTTTTCTGCTGCGGGTGGGTGGCGGCTTGTCGCGCAGTTCCCCGCGCCCCTTGTGGGCCGAACGGGGGGTGTGGTGGGCGTGGCGGGGCGGTGGGGGCGGGAGGGCGTGGCAGTGTCGTGGGTGCCGTTGCCCTGTATCGCCTGATGTTTCCGGTCCCGATTCCTCCTGTCCCCGATCGGCCGAAGGCCCCCTCATGCGACTGCGCAAGACCCTCCCGCTCGCTCTGACCGCCACCCCCGCCCTGGCCCTCGTGCCCGTCCCCGCTCACGCGCTCACCCAGCCACTCGCCCCCGCGAGTCCCCGCCCCACCTGCGCCGCCCCCGACACGCGGGACTTCCCCATCAAGACCCGTATCCACGGTGGTCCCGCCACCTATGACGTCGGCGGTGACTTCCGGACCTGGTACATCGACCTCACCAACACCACGGCGCACTCCTGTGGGGACATTCACCCGATCGTCGTGCTGGTGGACGCGAAGCGGGTGTTGCGGCCGGGGCAGGCGCGGTTGGAGTTCTACGAGGGCGCGCGGCCGCATCCGGTGACCTTCGAGACGAGTGACGACGCCGAGAACGTGGGGGCGTTCGACGACGGGTTCCCGGGGTTCACCGTGGGACCCGGGCGGACGCTCACCGTGAAGGTGCGCCTCTCCGTGACCTCCGACGCGGCCGTCCCGAACGATGTCGTCGCGAACGCGGCCGTCGTGCAGCGGCACAACGACGACGGGGACTGGGTGGGGCAGTCGAACGACTACCGGTTCCGCATCCAGGACGAGGGGCAGGACGAGAGCCCGAGCGAGAGCCCGAGCGGGAGCCAGAGCCCGAGCGGGAGCCAGAGCCCGAGCCACAGCCCGAGCGCGAGGGAGAGCACTGCCCAGGACGCCGACGCCGGGGTCGTGCCCAGCGCCGGCTCGGACGGCGGTGATGGGAGTGGCGGCAACGCCATGCAGAACCAGGACCTGTCCCGGGACGAGCTGGCCCGCACCGGCCCGGGCGCAACGCACCGGCTCGGCGTGACCACCGGCCTCGTGCTGCTCGCCGCGGGAGCCGCCTTGCTCGCCGTGACTCGCCGGGTACGCCTCCGCCGTCGCTGATTCCTGTGTCGCCTTCTGCGTCACTCGTGCCGCCGGTGCCACCTGTGCGGTCTTCTGTGTCACCCGTGTCTCCTGTCATGAAGGAGATGACGGACCGGCCGGTCCGCCTGTGCCGCCGGTGTCACCTGTACCGCCTTCGGCGCCACCTGCGCCGTACGGGTCACCCGTGCCCCCTCGGAGTCACCGGCGCCGCCCGTGTCACCTGGAACTCGTGGCGCGAACCCCGTCTGGGACGATCCCCCCGTGGACTACCCGAACGACCAGGCCCCCGGCGCCCCCGTCCGCTCCGGCATCCCGGAGCACGGCCGTATCCCGAAGTACTACGCGGTGAAGGCGCACGTTGCCCTGCTGATCGAGGAGTTGGGCGAGGGGGGCCTCCTTCCCACCGAGCGTGATCTCGCGGAGAAGTACGAGGTCGCCCGCGAGACCGTGCGCCAGGCCCTGCGCGAGTTGCTGCTCGAAGGGAGGCTACGGCGGCAGGGGCGCGGGACGGTCGTCGCGGGACCGAAACTGGAGCAGCCGCTCTCCCTCGCCAGCTACACCGAGGGCGTACGGCGGCAGGGGCGCACCCCCGGACGTACGCTCATCTCGCTCGACCGCTTCCCCTGCCCCGAGGCACTGGCCGCCGAGGCCGGGCTCACGCGGGGCGAACCCGTGTGGCACATGGAGCGGGTTCTGCTCGCGGACGACGAGCGGGTCGGCCTGGAGAGCACGTACGTCGCCGTGGCGCGTGTGCCGGGGCTCGACCGTGACTTCGACCCGGACTCCTCCTTCTACGCGTACCTCCATGAACGGCTCGGTATCGCGTTCGGCGACGCCGACGAGCGGATCGAGACGGTGCTCGCCACCCCGCGCGAGGCCCTGCTCATCGGGACGCCGCCCGCGCTGCCGATGCTGCTGATCCACCGGGTCTCGCGGGACACGGAGGGGCAGCCGCTGGAGCGGGTGCGGACGCTGTACCGGGGGGATCGCTTCTCCTTCACGGCACACCTGAGGGGTCACCTCGACGGCTGATCTCGGCAGATTTCCGCCGATTCCGGGCGGCTTTCGTCCGCTCCAGCCGTGAGCGGGCGGGCCTCGGGCCGCCCTCTTTTTATAACGACAAGATAACAGGTCTAGCCCAAACGTGATGGGCGGTTCACCATCTGGTTGCCGGTCGGATCCTTCCGATTCCCCCGTCCCGAGGAGTTTGCCGCCGTGAGAGTGATAGTCGTCGGAGCCGGAGTGGTGGGCACCCTGCATGCCTGGCATGCAGTGGAGCGCGGCCACGAGGTCGTCCAGATCGAGCGTGAGACGGAGGCCCGCGGGGCCTCGCTGCGCAACTTCGGGCAGATCTGGGTGAGTGGTCGCGCCGGAGGCGAGGAGCTCGAAACCGCCCTGCGGGCGCGGGAGTTGTGGGAGGCGATCGGGGCGCGCGTCCCGGGGCTCGGGTTTCGGGCGTGCGGGTCACTGACCCCCGTACGGGGAGACCTCGAACTGGCCGTCGCCGAAGCCGCTTCGGCCCGCCCGGACGCTGCCGCACGCGGCTACAAGATGCTCACGGCGGGCGAGGCGCGCGCGATGAACCCGGCGCTGCGGGGCGCGTTCGACGCCGCCCTGTACTGCGAGCGCGACGCCGCCGTCGAGCCCCGTACCGCCCAACTCGCCCTCCGGGAAGAGCTGTCGCGGTCCCCGAACTACACCTTCCTGCCGGGGCGCGAGGTCCGTGACGTCGTCGGTGGGAACGCCGTGCGCGACGACCACGGGGACGTGCACACCGGTGACGTCGTCGTGCTGTGCACGGGGGCCTGGCTGAGCGGTCTCGTACGGGAGTTGGCGGGGCCCGAGCTGCCCGTGCGGCGCGTACGGCTGCAGATGATGCAGACCGATCCGCTCGGCGAGCCGCTCACCACCTCCGTCGCCGACGCGGACAGCTTCCGCTACTACCCCGCGTACCGCAGCCCCGCCCTCGACGAACTCGACGCGCACCAGCCGCAGGCCGCGACCGCCGCCGTGCACCGGATGCAGCTGCTCATGGTGCAGCGCGCGAACGGCGGGCTGACCATCGGCGACACCCACGAGTATGAGCACCCGTTCGCCTTCGACACCCTCGAAGACCCCTACGACCACCTCATCGAGGTCGTCGAGTCCTTCCTCGGACGGCCGCTGCCGAAGATCCGGCGCCGCTGGGCGGGGGTGTACGCGCAGTGCACCGACCCGAGCCGGGTCGTGCACCGGCAGCGCGTACGGGACGGGGTGTGGCTGGTCACCGGGCCCGGCGGGCGCGGTATGACCTGTTCGCCCGCCATTGCCGAGACAACCGCCGACGAGCTGGGATGGTGACCGAGTTGAACCCCGTACGTCTTGTCGTCCTCGACATGGCCGGCACCACCGTCGCCGACGGCGGGCTGGTGGAACAGGCCTTCGCCGTGGCCGCCGGAGAGCTGGGCGTCGAACCCGGCTCCGCCGACCACGCCGAGAAGCTCGACCACGTCAGGGCCACCATGGGCGAGTCCAAGATCTCCGTCTTCCGGCATCTGTTCGGCGACGAGGCGCTCGCCCAGCGGGCCAACTCCGCCTTCGAGAAGGCGTACGGGGAACTGGTCGACGGTGGCTGTATCGAGCCGATCCCCGGGGCCCGCGAGGCGATCGAGGCGCTCGCCGAAGCCGGGCGGACGGTCGTACTCACCACCGGGTTCGCCCGCGTCACCCGGGACGCCATCCTCGACGCCCTGGGCTGGCGGGACCTGGTGCCGCTCACCTTGTGCCCGGCGGACGCGGGGGGCCGTGGACGGCCCTACCCCGACATGGTGCTGGAGGCCTTTTTGCGGACCAAGGCCGCCGAGGGCGTCCAGCAGGTCGCCGTCGTGGGCGACACCTCGTACGACATGCTCAGCGGCGTCCGCGCCGGGGCGGGAGTCGTCGCCGGAGTGCTGACCGGGGCCCATGACGACCGGGCGCTGCGCGCGGCCGGGGCCGGGCACGTGCTCGGTTCCGTGGCCGAGCTGCCCGCGCTGCTCGACGGGCCCGCGCTGCTCGACGGAGGCGGGCTGCTCGACGGAGGCGGGCGATGAGCAGCGGTATCCGTTTCGACCGGGTGCCCGCCGTGTACGGGGGCACCACGGTTCTCGACTCGCTCGACCTCACTGCCGAGCCCGGCGAGGTGATGGCGCTGCTCGGGCCGTCCGGGTCCGGGAAGACCACCGCGCTGCGGGCCCTCGCCGGATTCGTGCGGTCCGCCTCCGGGCGGGTGTTCCTCGGCGACCGCGACGTGACCGATCTGCCGCCGTACGAGGACTGGAAGCCGGCCACCGGCAGTTGACCTCTCGCGCACAGCGCTTCACCCGGCAACGCCCCTGGAACCACCGGGGGCGTTGCCATGCCCGCCACGGCGGGGTGCTGGACGGAGTCGCGATCGAGCGGGCCTGACCAGGATGGGCCCGTAGGGTCCTGACTAGGCTGGGGGCGTCGGCACAGCGTCGTTCCGGCGCCCCGGATCGTGTGCGTACGTACGCCAGGACGGCAGGAGACTCAGCACATGTCAGAGCGCAAGCCCATTGAATCGTGGCTCACCGACATGGACGGTGTGCTCATCCACGAGGGTGTGCCGATCCCCGGCGCCGACGCCTTCATAAAGAGGCTGCGGGAGTCCGGCAGGCCTTTCCTGGTGCTCACCAACAACTCGATCTACACCGCCCGGGACCTGCACGCCCGGCTCCAGCGGATGGGCCTGGACGTCCCGGTCGAGAACATCTGGACGTCCGCGCTGGCCACCGCCAAGTTCCTGGAGGACCAGCGTCCCGGCGGCACGGCGTACGTCATCGGCGAGGCGGGCCTGACCACGGCGCTGCACGACATCGGGTACGTCCTGACCGACCACGAGCCGGACTATGTGGTGCTCGGCGAGACCCGTACGTACTCCTTCGAGGCCATGACCAAGGCGGTCCGGCTGATCAAGGGCGGCGCCCGGTTCATCGCCACCAACCCCGACGAGACGGGCCCGTCCACGGAGGGCCCGCTGCCCGCCACCGGCGCGGTCGCCGCGCTGATCACCAAGGCGACCGGCAAGCAGCCGTACTTCGCGGGCAAGCCGAACCCGCTGATGATGCGGACCGGCCTGAACGCCATCGGGGCGCACTCCGAGACCAGCGCGATGATCGGCGACCGCATGGACACGGACGTCCTGGCCGGTCTGGAGGCCGGGATGGAGACGTTCCTGGTGCTCACGGGGCTGACCACGCCCGCGGAGATCGAACAGTACCCGTACCGGCCGTCGAAGATCGTGGACTCGATCGCGGACCTGGTCGACCGGGTCTAAGCGCACACCGGGCGGGATCCGGAGCGCGCGGCCGAACCCCTCCGGCTCGGCCGCGGCTAAACCAATCACAACCCGTACGGAGCAGTCGCGCCCCTCTGAAGATGCGCCCCGCCGCCCCGAGGGGGAGTCTCCAGGTATCTGGAGGTTCACGATGTGCTCAATGCGACTCACTCTCTGTGCCGGGGCGGTGGTCGCGGCCGCGTGCACACCCCTCGCGTACGCGGCCGGCGCGGGCGTCTCCGTGGCGCCGTCGTCCCCGGCCCCCGGCAGCGACATCCAGCTGCGCGCGACGGGCTGCACGGGCCAGGCGGGTACCGCGAAGTCGGCTGCCTTCGTGGCGGACGCGCAGCTCACCGGCCAGGGCGGCGGTGCGCTCCTCGGCGAGACACGCGTGCCCACCTCGCTCCCGCCCGGCACGTACGAGATCAAGGTCAGCTGCGACGGTGACGACCGCAAGGTCAGCGGCACGGTCGTCGTCGTACCGCAAGGCGGTTCGAACCCGGCCGCGCCCGCCTCCCCGGTCGCGCCCGTGCACGCGGGCGGCGGCGGCACCGCGCACTTCGCCGCCGAGGACGCCAAGGCGACCGGACCCGGAACCAAGCAGGCGGTGATCGGCCTCGTCCTCGCGAGCGTCGCCGCGGTGGCCGTGGCGGTGCGCAGCGCACGCCGGGGCCACGACAGCCGCGACTGACATGTCCGAACGAGAGCGTTCCGCCGGCACCGCGCGGCTGATCACCGGTGTCGCCTGGGTCGTGCTGCTGCTCGGGCTGTGGCTGTGGGGCCGCGAGGTGACGGACGTGCGCCAAGGGATATCGGCGCCGACCACGGGAGACATCGCGGCCGTCGGACGGCCGCCGGAGGTGCAGCTGCCGCCCGCGGTGAAGCCGCTGGGGAGCGCGCGACCGCAGCGCATCGACATTCCGTCGATGGGGGTGCAGGCACCCGTCGTGGCCCGCGGGCTCGACACCCGCGGCGCGATCGATCCGCCGCCGTTCGACCAGCCGGGCGTGGTCGGCTGGTACGCGGCCGGGGCGACACCGGGGGCCGCCGGGACCGCGCTGTTCGTGGGACACGTGGACACCGAGACCCGGCCCGCGGTCTTCTACAAGCTCAGCACGGTACGGCCGGGCGAGAGCGTCCGGGTGATCCGCGACGACGGTACGGTCGCCGAGTTCACCGTGGACGACGTCCAGGTCCTGCCGCGTGACGACTTCGACGCCCAACAGGCCTACGGCGTACGCACGTCGGGGCGGGCCGAGCTGCGGCTCATCACCTGCGGCGGCACGTTCGACCGGGCGAGCCGAACCTATACGGCGAACGTGATCGTGTCGGCGTACCTCACGGGAACGGGCCTCTGACTCCCACCGGAAGCCGACGGCAGCCGGATGCGACCCGGATGCGAGCCGGATGCCATGGCGATGAGGGTCCTGCGGGAGCCGTACCGGGCCCGGTCGACGGCCCGCTCCCCCGAAGCCGCCGACCGGGCTGGTCCTCGACCGCGCGCGCACGGGCTGCGGGAGTAACCCGGCGACCGGCGCGGGAGGTGCTGGGAGCCGTCTGCGAGGGGTGGGCGGACGGCGCAACTGGCCAGGGGCTGGGGCCGTTTGAGGCAACCGTAGACCGGATGAGCGTTTCGGCCTAGAGGTTGTTCGACGCCAAGTCGACCATCGGTGGCTGTGTGTCATCCGCGCAGGCCGAAGATGCTCCATCCAAGCTTGCACGAACGCCACGGCAGGCTTTCACGCACGCCGCGGAAGGCTGCCGCGAAGACCGCGGAAGGCTGATGCGAGTGCCGCGGAAGGCTGATGCGAGTGCCGCGGCAGGCTCCTATGGCGACCGCGGCGGCCCGCCCTCCAGATCGCCGCGGTCCACCGAGCCGTCGATCACCCCTGTCGCGATCTCGTCCAGCGGCAGCCGATGCCGGCGCGCGTACTGGCGCAGCGTCCTGAAGACCTGATCGGCCCCCGTGCCCCAGCGCTCCGCGAGCATGCCCTTCGCCTGTTCGATGCGTACACGGCTGGAGAGAGCCATCTGTAACTGCTCGGCCAGGGTGCGGTACTGGGCGTACACCCGGTGGTTCTGCAGCCCGACGGCCGCCGCGTCGGCGAGGACCTGGGCCAGCCGTACGCTTCCGTCCTCCTCGGGCGGTGGGTCGTGCTCGGGGAGGGTGGGCACGAAGACGTTCAGCGCGCCGAGCAGCGTCTCGCGGCGGCGCAGCGGGACCGCGAAGGTCGCGGCGATGTCGTGGCGCAGTGCCCGCTCGGTGAAGTCGGGCCAGCGGGACGCGGCATGGGCCACGCTGATCGAGACCGGCGGTACGGGCCGTCCCGTGCCGTAGCTGTCGAGGCAGGGGCCGCCGTGGTGCTGGACGGCCAACAGGTCCAGGGCGACCTCCTGTTGGCGACTGCTCACCGCGAGCGACACCTCCTCGCCGCCCTCGATCAGCATGATCCCGGCGGCTCGTGCGCCGAGGATCTCCACGCAGTGATCGGACAGGCGTTGCAGATAGCGCTCGGCGTCGAACGCGTCGGACAGCGTGTCCGAGGCCTCCAGCAGGGCCGACGCCAGCAGCATTTCCCGGCTGCCGTGGTGCATGTCCCGTACCCCGATTCTTTTGTCCCCCGTCCGCCTCGCTCAGCTGCGCCTACCCGGAGGGTCAGGGCTGTAACAGCTCTCCGACAAGGGTCGGGCGACCTCGTGGGCGGCGCGGGACGTATGTCAGGATTGAGACTTAGGACGGTGCACCCAAGGGGGAGTTGGATGTACGGCACGAGGAGGGCCGGGGCACGGGCGTCCGTTGCGGTGGCGGGGGCGGCACTGCTGCTCGCGGGGTGTTTCTCCTCCGGGGGCGACAGCGACAAGGGCGACGGTTCCGGTTCCAAGGTCACACAACAGCCCAAGAATTCGGACCCGTTCTGGGTCAATCCGGATGGGAACGCGGCCGAGCAGGTCGCCACGTATGTGAAGGCGGGCAAGAAGGACGCCGCCGAGCAGATCCGCAAGATCGCCGAGCAGCCGACCGGCGAGTGGATCGGGCCGGAGAACCCGGAGCAGGAGGCGCGCGGCTTCACCGAGGCCGCCGAGAAGGCCGACCGCGCCGCGATCCTGGTCCTCTACAACATCCCGCATCGCGACTGCGGTCAGTTCTCGCAAGGAGGCGCCGCGGACGGCAATGCCTACCGGGCCTGGATCGACGGGGTCGCCAAGGGCATCGAGGACCGGCCGGCCACGGTGATCCTGGAGCCGGACGCGATCCTGCACCTGGTCAACCAGTGCACTCCGGACGAGTACCACGAGGAGCGCTACGACCTCCTCAAGGGCGCCATCGCCAAACTCAAGGCCCTGAAGAACACCAAGGTGTACCTGGACGCGGGCAACGTGGGCTGGGGACACCCCGACCAGATCTTCCAGCCGCTCCAGTGGGCGGGCATCGACCAGGCCGACGGCTTCTCCGTCAACGTCTCCAACTTCTACTCGACCCAGGACTCCATCGCGTACGGCAAGCAGCTGTCCGCGAAGGTGGGGGGCAAGCACTTCGTCATCGACACCAGCCGCAACGGCAACGGCCCGTACACGGACGGCAAGGCGGACGAGAACTGGTGCAACCCGCCGGGCCGAGCGCTGGGCGAGAGCCCGACGACCAAGACCGCCGATCCGCTCGTCGACGCGTACCTGTGGATCAAGCGGCCCGGTGAGTCGGACGGCACCTGCAAGGGCGGGCCGAAGGCGGGCCAGTGGTGGGCGGACTACGCGCTGAAGCTCGCGAAGGCTTCCCGATAGCGGCCCGCACATGACTGGGGGCGCCCCCCCCCCCCCGGGGGGGGGGGGCCCCCCCTCACCAGTAGCGCGGAGAGATCCCGGCCCCGATTGCCCACGGGGCGTGGGGCGGTGACCCCAGTCCTGCCGCACACACAGAGAATTACAGCCGGATTCGACGAGGTTGTGGTTCTTCGGCACGGTCACCGTGATCCCGTTCTTCGTCTTCTGGAAGTCCAGCGCGATGGACCGCTGGTCGACGTCGGTGACGTGGGTGGACGCGCTCGGCCGGATCAGCCGGGCCGTCTTGATGGACGACGCGTGCTGCGAGGTGAACGTCGCCGACGCGCCGCGGGCGATCGTCTTCGGACCGCCGGAGAGCGAGGGCCGAGAGTCGCGGAAGAGGTACGGCGGCGTGTAGATCTCGATGCGCTGCTCGAACGTGGCGGGCTTGGTGTTGGCCTTGTCCGCGTAGAGCGAGTTGGAGCCGAAGAACATCACGCGGCCGTCGGGCAGCAGGATCGAGCCCGAGTGGTAGTTGCGGCCCACCAGCGGGTCCGCGACCCGGTCGAAGGTGTTCGACGTGGGGTTGTAGATCCGCGCCTGGAGGACGTTGGAGTCGCCGCGCCCGCGGTAGTCCTCGGAGCCGCCGGACACCAGCACGGTGTCGTCGGGCAGGATCGAGGACTGCGGATAGCGGGTGCCCTTCTCCAGCTCGGGCCCGTCGACGAACTTCGGGTTCTTGGCCTTGAGGTCGATGAGCCGGGTCTTCTTGCTGGACAGCTTGGACTCGCCGACCCCGCCGCCGCCGATCACCATGTACTTCTCGTCCTGCGCGGGCGGCAGCAGCACCGTGCCGGAGGTCTCCATCATGTTCGGGTCGCTCAGCCCGGGCAGCTTGGTGAACTTGTTGCCGGCCAGGTCCCAGACGCCGGGGTCGCGGCCCACGTCGTCGGGGCCGTAGCCCGCGTTCGAGCCCGAGTAGAAGAGCTTGCCGTTCTGCATCAGGGAGATCGCCGGGTAGGTCGGGAACTGCCGGATGCCCTTGGTGTAGGTCCACTTCTTGGTCTTCGGGTCGAAGACCTCGTTCTTGCCCGGGACCAGCTGCCCGATCTCGTCGAGGCCGGAGAGGCTGAGCACCTTGCCGTCCGACAGGGTGGTCAGCGTCGGGTACCAGCGGGCCTCGTTCATCGGGTCGACCTTGATGTACCGCTCGGCGACCGGATCGAACTCGTACGCGTCCCGGATCCCCTGGAAGTCCTTCTTGTCCAGGGCGAGCTTCTGCGCGATGCCGTACGTGTTGCGGGCGTCCGTGCCCGTCAGGCCCTGGATGCGGTAGTTGTCCTGGGTCCCCGTCTCGTACTTCTGGCCGCTCTTCTGCGCCTCGACGTAGATGCGGCCGAGGCCCGGGTCGTTGCGCAGGAACTTGCCGGTCGCCTTGTCGAAGACCTTCTTGGCGCGCGGTACGAGCACCGGGTCCTTGGAGACGAACGTCTTGCCGTTCTTCTTGCCGGTGAACTTGGTGCCCGCGGGCAGCGTGATCGGCTTGTCCGGGTTCTCGTTGTGGACCACCATCAGGCCGCCGGCCTTGGTGACGTCACCCTTCAGCGTCTCGTACCGCTTGGTGCCGCCGGCGATCAGCAGATTGCCGTTGGCGAGCTGGGTGTGTCCCGTGCAGAACAGGTCCGCCGGCGTCGGGATCTTCTTGATGGTGCCCTTGACCGGGTCCCAGATCCGCGTGTCGAACTTCTTCGCGTCGAAGTTGTCCTGATTGTTGCCCGAGCCCGCGATCAGCAGGATCTTGCCGGTGTGCAGCAGGGCCGCGTGGATCGTGTTCAACCGGTACTGCTGGGGGAAATTGATGATGTCCCAGTGACCGTTGTCGGCTTTGTACTCCGGCTTGTTGATCGTGTACTGGTGGTACTTGTCCGTCCCGAAGCGATACAGCCACGGCCCGTTCATCCCGGCCAGCGCGAGCACCACCACCCCGGTTATCCCGAGGCGGCGGGCGCGGCGGCGGCGGGCACCGTCTTTCATTTCTTACTTCCCCCAAGGGTGATCTGCATCGTCTGGTCGTTCCCGCCGGTCGCGGCCCAAGTGGGCTTGTGCTGCGGCGAATGCGGGGCGTGTTGTTCCTGCTGCGGCACGGAGGCCTGGGGGGGAACGGTTGCGGCTTCGGGCGGCGCCGGGGGCTTCTTCCGCTCCTGGCGCATCGCCCAGCGCCAGGCGAAGATCGGCGACGCGGTGATCAGCAGGGCGAAGGTGGCCCAGGTGATCATCGCGGGGTGGGAGTGCCCGAGCATGACACCGGCGACGATGGAGCCGGCGAAGACCAGAATGAAGAACAGGTGGATCCGGAAGGTCCCGAACAGCGTGTCGGGGCTTGCCGAATCGCCCTTGGGCGTCACCACGAACTTGCTCTTGCGGCGCAGCACGGCGTCCATCAGGGACCGGGCGTAGATGGGCGCGGAGAGCGCCGACATCACCATGCCCGCCACGCCGCCCGAGCCCTCGGGCTCGTGCGGGGAGACATTGTGGCGGCGGTTCCAGATGTACAGGCCGATCTGCAGCGCGGACGCGTTGCCGTACAGCATCAGCCAGACCGTCGGGTCGATGTTCACGCCCGAGGCGCCCAGGCCCAGGAACAGCGCGCAACTCAACGCCGCGAGAATCCAGTTGAGGGCCGACATCGGGTAGAAGATGATCATCATCGTGTAGTTGAAGAGCTTGCTCGGCGGCAGCGAGTAGAAGCCCTTCCAGTACTGCTTGAGGATCGTCTCGTAGGTGCCCCTGGACCAGCGCAGCTGCTGGGTGAAGAAGTCCGTCCAGGCGTTGGGGCCCTCGCCGACCGCGAGCACGTCCGGGGTGTAGACCGAGCGCCACTTCTTGCCCGTGGCGGGGTTCTTGTGGCGGTGGATCTCGAAGCCGGTCGCCATGTCCTCGGTGATCGAGTCGTACAGACCGCCGATCTGCTTCAGCGCCTTGATGCGTACGGCGTTGGAGGTGCCCACGAACATCGGCGCGCCGTAGGCGTTGCCGGCCCGCTGGATCAGCGCGTGGAAGAGGAACTGCTGCGACTCGGCGGCCTTGGTGATGGGGTTGTCGTAGTTGCCGTACACCTGCGGGCCGATGACGAAGCCGATGTCCGGGTCGCGGAAGAAGCCGAGCATCCGCTCCAGATAGTTGGGCAGCGGCACGTGGTCGGTGTCGACCGAGGCGAAGTAGTCGTAGTCGTCGCCGTGGGCTTCCAGCCAGGCGTTGTAGTTGCCGTGCTTGGTCTTGGCGCGGTGCGGGCCCTTGGCCTGGTTCCACTTCGCGACGCCCTTGCGGGAGAAGTGGTGCACGCCCAGGCGCGCGCACACCTCCTTCACCTCGGGGTCGTCGCCCTCGTCGAGGAGCCAGACGTGCAGAAGGCCCCGGTGGCGCAGCTTGACGGCCGCCTCCAGGGTCTTCGTCACCATGGCGAGTGGCTCCTTGCCGGGCACGAAGGAGGTGAGGAAGGCGACTCTGGTGCCGGTCTCGGGCACCACCGGGATGGGGTCGCGGGCGACCAGGGTGGCGTGCGCGTTCGACAGCACGTTCATGCAGCGGAAGAACTCGATCAGGCCGATCGAGACCAGCATCACTATGTCGAGGGCCGGCAGGAAGTCGTAGGCCGGGTAGTCGCGTTCGGTCCAGTGCTCGGGCTGGAGCAGCCAGCCGAGCAGGATCAGCGAGAGCAGCGGCGCGGCGCCCAGCATGAGCGCGGCCCTGATGCGGTGCGGCTCCTGCGACAGCAGCGAGCGGTACTGCACCTTGTACGGCTTGTTCGGGTCGGGCTGTGTGAGGGGTCCCGCCAGCCGGCTGTAGTGCTCGTAGTCGTATCTCGGAAGCGACTTCTTGATCCTGCGGAAGCCGCCCGTCCGGTGCGATGGCACCCTGAGCTGGGTCGTCTCTGACGGGTCGAAGTTTTGCCGGGCGCCCGTCGGCGTCGACGTCATGAGTCATCCCCCCGCACGCACGGTCAGGTGCGTGTTCGTCGGTTCCTGTCGTCTGCTCGGGTCCCCCTCGACCGTCACAGACGCATCACTGGCAGGCCAGCGTCACCACATCATCCACACCCTATAGACATGGAACGACGACCTTCCGGTTGCATGATGCCCCCCTCGGCATCTGTTCATGAACGAGGCCCCCAACCCCCCACGCCCGCAACCGGCCAAGCCCCCAACCGTCATGTATCGACAGTCCCTTGAAGCCCAGGGTTCTACGCCGTCCATCATGATCGCAAGATGCGAAACGCGGTGTTAACCGGTCATACGCGCTCATTGGGATGCGTGTACGAGGCTGAGGTCGGCGTACGCGTACGACGATGGGGCCCTCGCAGCTGCGAGGGCCCCATCGGTCGGTGCGCCGCCAGGGACTCGAACCCCGGACCCGCTGATTAAGAGTCAGCTGCTCTAACCAACTGAGCTAGCGGCGCCTGCTGACCCGAGAACTCTACCCGACAGAGTGGGGTGCTCCGGACTGCCGGGGGGAGGGCTCCGGACCAGGTCGGAGGGGTCCTGTACATCGTTCGGACCGTCAACATGCGACACCGGAGGACAGTTGAGAAACTGACGAATGTGCAGAACTGCGGACATTTCCACCTGGAGTGTGAGGGGATTCGCATGGCGGCTCCGGTATTCGAGGAATTCGATCCCGCGAGCGACTGCGACTGCCCCGGATGCGTTCACTGGCGGCGCGTCATGCCGTGTTCCTCGCCTTCGGGGCCCTTGGGCCATCCGGCGGCGCGCAAGGCGCTCGTCCTCGCCGCCGCGGCGGGCACCGTCCTCGGCGTGGGCCAGCAGGTGCCGGCCGTCGCGGTCGCGCACGGACCCGCCCGGCCGGGCATTCCCACAGGTGACGAGCCCGACACTCCGCAGGGCGGCAAGGCCCCGCTGCACGGGCCCGCCGGCAAACCGGCGAGTCCTGGAAAACCCTCGAACGTGGCCAAGGTGCCCACGACCACCCGGGCCGAGATCATCAACCGGGCCAAGAAGTGGGTCGCCGCGCAGGTGCCGTACGACATGTACGTGTACTGGCCGGACGGGTACCGACAGGACTGCTCCGGCTTTGTCTCGATGGTCTGGGGCCTGCCGGGAAACGAATGGACGGGCACCCTGAGCACCCTCGGCGAGCGGATTTCCCGCGACCAGCTGCAGCCCGGCGACATTCTTCTCTTCCACAATCCCGACGATCCCGAGAAGGGATCGCACGTCGTCCTCTTCGGCGGCTGGACGGACTACACGCACAGCTATTACCTCGCCTACGAGCAGACCCGCCCGCACACCCGGAAACAGGCCACCCCGTACGCGTACTGGAGCAACTCCGACCGCTATGTGGCCTATCGCTACAAGGGGCTGACCGAGGGCGGCGGCGCGAGCGCGTTCTCGTCGGACGCGAAGAGCACCGGCTATCCGGGAGACGCGTACTTCGGTCCCGGCGCGAACAACGCATACGTCACCCAGCTGGGCCGCCTCCTGGCGGAGCGGGGCGCGGGCCGCTTCTACGCCACGGGCCCGGGACCGCGCTGGTCGGACGCGGACCGGCAGGCCACCCGGGCGTTCCAGCGGGCGCAGGGCTGGGCCGGAGCGGACGCGGACGGGATGCCGGGGGCCGAGACGTGGTCGTACCTGGTGGGCAGGAAAGGCAAGGACGTTCCGGGTGCGGTGACGGGTGACTCCGGGGTCGAGGGGCCTCCCGGGGCGAAGGGTTCCACGGATACTTCGGGCGCCTCCTCGCACGGGGTGGCCGGCTATCCGGGGCGCGCGATGTTCCGGCCGGGCGCGCACAACGAGTACGTCACCCGGCTCGGGAAGCAGCTGGTCAAGAAGGGGTTCGGCAAGTACTACACAACGGCTCCCGGACCGCGCTGGGGCGAGGCGGACCGGCGCAACGTCGAGGCGTTCCAGCGCTCCCAGGGCTGGCGCGGCGGCGCGGCGGACGGTTGTCCGGGACCGGAGACATGGCGGCGGCTCTTCTCCTGAGCACCCATTCGAGTGCGTACGACATCCCGGGTTCCGGGCGACATCCCGAACCCGGGCGAGATTCCGAAGCCGGGTGACATCGCACAGTCGGGCGACATCCGAGTTCTTACGAAACTTCCAGGCGCGGAGGCATGGAGGCACGTATGAGTACGACGACTTCACACAACCCGGAGTCCGAAGGGGCAGAGGCGGGCTCGGGCGCATCGGCATCGGCTCCTGTTTCGGCAGTGGCACCGGTATCGGCGCCGGTATCGGCATCGGAGGGCGGTGGTACGCGGTCCGCGCGGCTCATCCAGAACGAGGCGACCACCGAGATCCCCGTTCACCTGCTCTTCCGTGACGACCCCGAGCCGGTCTCGGTGCCCCTCGCGCCGGCCGTCGTGGGCCGGCGGCGCGGCACCGGCGAGCAGCCGCGGATCCGGCGGCCCGCACCCGGCAGGGCCCCACACCCGGTCCCGGAGGTCGACCCCGAACTGGTCGAGCGCCCGGCACGGGTGCTGCCCGGAGCGGCGGGAGTGCTGGCCGGGGCCTGTGGTGTGGCCGGATGTGTGCTCACCTCGTGGTGGGCGGGCGCGCTGCCGCCGCCCGTCCTCGAGGCGCTGGAGCTTCCGGGGCGTGCGGGCGCCGGGCTCGGGCCCGCGCAGTGGGCCGCGTATGCAGGGGCCGGGGCGCTCGGCCTGTTCGGCTTCGGCGGGCTCGCCCGGGGCCGGACCGGACGGGCCTGGGTGCTCGGTCTCTTCGGGCGCTACCGCGGCACGGTCCGGCGCACCGGACTGATGTGGGTGAACCCGCTGGTGCTGCGCCGTCGTGTCGACGTCCGGCTGCGGCACTGGCGCAGTGAGCCGATGTCCGTGGTCGACGTGAACGGGGTCGCGCTTCGGGTGGTCGTGCTCGTCGTCTGGCGCGTCAAGGACACCGCGCGCGCCACGCTCGGCGTCGAGGACCACCAGAGGTATCTGCGCGAGTGCGTGGAGGCTGCGCTCTCCCGGGTGCTCTCCCAACTTCCGGCCGAGGTGCCGCCGGCCGTCGTCAAGGACGTGACCCTGCGCAACACGGACGCGGTCGGCGAGGCGCTGACCCGGCTGATCGCCGCCGACACGGCGCCCGTCGGGCTCCAGGTGTTCTCGGCCCAGCCGACCCGGATCGAGTACGCGCCCGAGGTGGCCGCCGTGATGCAGCGCCGCCGGATCGCGGCGCTGGACGCCCAGCACCGCGACTCCGTGCTCACCTCCGTCGTCGACTCGGTCGAGGACACGGTGACCCGGCTGACCATGCGGGGGCTGGTCGAACTCGACGACTACGAGCGCAAGGCGTTGGTGAAGGACCTGACGGTGGCGTTCTACACGGGGCGCAGGGAAAGCTCACCGTGATTGGTATGGACATGTTCAACTACCGGCAATAATCTGGAACTTGGTCTAGACCTGAACATCGCGCGCACAGCTCACGAGAACTTCCCCCACGTCCTCCAGGAGCGGCAGCATGCGCAAAGCCAAGTTCTACGCGGCCGCGCTCGGCCTCGTCACCGCGGGCACCTTCGTGCTCTCGACCGGCGGCGCCAGCGCCCATGGCTACACCGACCAGCCCCTCAGCCGGCAGAAGATGTGCGCCGCCAACGGCGGCACCGTCGCCAACTGCGGTGACATCCAGTGGGAGCCCCAGAGCGTCGAGGGCCCGAAGGGCTTCCCCGCGGCCGGTCCCGCCGACGGCCGGATCTGTTCCGCCAACCACACCAACTTCAGTCAGCTCGATCAGCCCAAGACCCCCGCGGGCACGGCCTGGCCGACGACCAGGGTCACCAGCGGCCAGAGCTACAGCTTTCGCTGGCAGTTCACGGCCGTGCACGCCACGACCGACTTCAAGTACTTCATCACCAAGACCGGCTGGAACCAGAACCACGCGCTGACCCGCGCCGACCTGGAGACCACCCCGTTCCTGACGGTCCCCTACAACGGACAGCGCCCCCCGTCCACGTTCTCGCACACCGGCTCGCTGCCGACCGGCAAGAGCGGGCACCACATCATCCTCGGCGTGTGGACGATCGCGGACACCGCGAACGCCTTCTACTCGTGCGCGGACGTCACGTTCTGACGGCGCCCGATTTCTGAGGATCTCTTGAGGCGCGGCCGCGCTACCCGCGGGTATGTTCCCTGCACGCCGACATGACCATGACGGCGTGCAGGGAACTGCAGCGAACGCGCGCGTGCGCGAACACGGGGGAATGTCATGGACGTCTTCTTCTACGCCATACCCGGACTGATCATGGCCGTGGTGCTCCTCGCGGCGGCCAAAGTGGTCCGCCGCTCGCTGGAGCTCAGGAGTGCCTGGAACAGCGGACTGACCGCCGAGGCGCGCTGCCTGCGCTCGTACACGACGACCAGCGGCGGCGGTGGCGACACCTCCGTGACCACGACCCTGCACCACGTCTACGAGTTCATGACGCGCGAGGGCCGTACGGTCCGCTTCGAGGAGGCGAACGGCCCCTCGACCGTCGTCGAGGGCGACATCGTCACCGTGCACTACGCGGCCGAGCGCCCCGAGAAGGCCACGGCCCAGGCGCCCAGCCCGGTCAAGGCGGCCGTCGGCACGGTCGGCATGCTGGTGTTCTTCGGCGTGATCGTCGCCTTCTGCGTCGGCTTCATGGTCACGTACCACCACATGTCGGCGGAGAGCGACGGGTTCTTCGGCGGGATGTAGGCCCTACGGAGGGCATGGATGCTGTTGTGCCCCTCCCCATCTGACGGGGCGTCAATTATGGTGCGCCCTCATGGGGTCCATGAGGCGTACCGTCGCGGAGCTCGTGCGGGAACGATGGGGCGACCACCGCCCGGGGCTGTGGTTCGAGGGGCGGGTCCTGAGCCACCACCGGGTGGCGGCGGGCGCGGCGGCTCGGGCGGCGCTGCTCGCCGATCTGCTGCCGCCCGGCGCCGAACCGCATCTCGGGGTGCTGCTCGACAACACCCCCGAGTATCCGATGTGGTTGAGCGCGGCCGCCCTCGCCGGAGCCGCCGTCGCCGGGATCAATCCGACCCGGCGCGGCCCCGAACTGGCCCGCGACATCCTGCACACCGAGTGCCGCGTCCTGATCACCGAGCGGGCCCACCTGCCCCTGCTGGACGGCCTCGAACTCCCCGGCGTACGCGTGCTGGTGACCGACACCGACGCGTACGCCGACCTCCTCGCCTCCTACGACGGTGCGAAGCCGGACGCTTCGGGGGCGACCCCCGACGACCGTCTCCTCCTCTACTTCACCTCCGGCTCGACCGGTGCTCCCAAGGCCGCGATCTGCACCCAGGGCAGACTCGCCGCCGCCGGGCAGTCGCTCGTCGACCACTTCGGGGTGCGCCCGGACGACACGCACTACATCTGCATGCCGATGTTCCACGGCAACGCGGTGATCGCCGACTGGGCGCCCGCGCTGGCGGCGGGCGCGACGGTCGCGCTGCGGCGACGGTTCTCGGCGTCGGGGTTCCTCGCCGATGTACGGGCCTGCGGGGCCACGTACTTCACCTATGTGGGCCGAGCCGTGCAGTACCTGCTGGCCACGCCCGCCCGCCCCGACGACCGCGACAATCCGCTGCGGATGGGCTTCGGCACGGAGGCCGGCGCGGTCGACGCGGCCGCCTTCGAGGAGCGCTTCGGGGTGCGCCTCGTGGAGGGGTACGGCTCCTCGGAGGGCGGCGCGGCCATCCAGTGGGTGCCCGGCACCCCGGTCGGGGCGATCGGGCGGGCGGCACCCGGCGACGACCTCGCGGTGGTCGACCCTCAGACCCGGCGGGAGTGTCCGCCCGCCGCCTTCGCCGAGGACGGTCGGCTCCTCAACGGAGCTGATTCGATAGGGGAGCTGGTGAACCGCGGCCCCAACCCCTTCGAGGGCTACTGGCGCAACCCGGCCGCGGACGCCGCCCGGCGGCGACGGGGGTCCCCCCGCTCATGGGGGTCCCCCCGCGCGAGCGAAGTCGAGAGTGGGGGAGAAGTCGAGAGTGGGCGAGGAGCCGAGAGTGGGGGAGGAGCCGAGACCGAGCGAGGCTGGTACTGGACCGGCGACCTCTTCTACCGCGACGCCGACGGATTCCTCTACTTCGCCGGACGCACCGACGACCGCCTCCGCGTCGACAGCGAGAACCTCGCGGCCGCGATGATCGAGAACATCCTCGCCCGGTACGCCGACGCTGCCGCCGTGGCGGTGTACGCGGTGCCGGATCCCGTGGCCGGGGACCAGGTGATGGTGACGGTGGCCCTCAGGGCGGGTGTCTCCTTCGATCCGCTGAACTTCGGTGAATTCCTGCTCTCCCAGCCGGACTTGGGCACCAAGATGGCGCCCCGCTTCGTGCGGATCGTGGAGCGGATGCCCGTCACGGCCACCAACAAGATTCATCGGGTGGGGCTGCGGCGGGAGGGCTTCCGATGCGCGGATCCGGTGTGGTGGCGGCCGCCGGGGGAGTGCGCGTACCGGAGGCTGGCGGAAGCGGACGTCGAGCGGCTGATGGCCGAGTACCGGGCGCGGGGTCGCGAGGAGTTGCTGACCCGCTAGGTGGGGCTGGGTCCACCCCTGGTACACCCGCTGCTCGTATGGTCCGTGCCGCGGGGAGCCGCCTACCGTGGCCGCATGATCCGCAGGAATCCGGTACGCCCGGTGGCGTATCTCGTCAGCGGCGTACTCGTCGGTGTCCCGCTGCTTGTCGGGCTGCTGGTGCTCGCGGTCGTCGGCGTCGCGCTGACACCCGTGCTCGTCGGGCTGCCACTGCTGGCGCTGCTCGGGCTGACGGGCGTGCCCGTGGGGCTGGTCGAGCGATGGCGGCTGCGGCTCGTGGTCCCGGCGCCGGGGACCGGCCTTTCCCGAGGGCCGGGGAGTCTTCGACTCAACGGTCGGGGGAAACCTCGGCCGGAGATTCCACATCCGGAGAATCCGCAGCTGGAGAGTCCGCAGCTGGAGAGTCCGCATCCGGGGGGTCCGCATCCGGGAAGTCCGTCTCCGGGCAATCCCCATCGCACTCCGGAAGAGCCGGGACTCGCCGCCTGGGCCAGGCTCCGGTTCACCGAGCAGGCGACCTGGCGCGAGCTCGCGTACGCGGTCCTGCTGGCGTTCGTGCTGTGGCCGCTGGACCTGCTGGTGCTGGCGGGGGTGCTGGCCGTGCCGGGTGCGATGCTGGGGGCACCCGTGCAGCTGGCCGTCTCCGGCGGTGACACCCGGATCGCCAAGCTGTGGCTGATCGACACGTACGGGCAGGCGTTCCTGTGCGCGGCCGGCGGGCTCGTCCTGCTCCTCGCCCTCCTGTGGCCGCTCGCCCTGTACGCCCGTGCCCGCGCCGCACTCGCCCGGCTGCTCCTCGCCCCGCGCGATCCCGAACAGCGGCTCGCCGAGGTGACCAAGTCCCGGGCCCGTCTGGTGGCCGCCTTCGAGGCCGAGCGGCGGCGGATCGAGCGCGATCTGCACGACGGGGCGCAGCAGCGGCTGGTGGCGCTGAGCATGACGTTGGGGCTCGCGCGTCTGGACGCGCCGCCCGAACTGGCGGAGCGGCTGGCGGCCGCGCACCAGGAGGCGGACCAAGTCCTGGGCGAGCTACGCGAGTTGATCCACGGCATCCATCCGCAGGTGCTCGCCGACTACGGCCTCGGGGACGCGATCGCCGACGCCGCCGACCGGTCCGCCGTACCCGTGGAGATGGACCGGACCCTGAGCGAGCTGCCGCGGTTCGCCGAAGCCGTCGAGTCCGCCGCGTACTTCGCGGTGCGGGAGGCGCTCGCGAACGTGGGCAGGCACAGCGGGGCGGGGCGGGCGTGGATCAGCGGGCGGTACGGCGGGGACCGGCTGCGGATCGAGGTGCGGGACGACGGGAGCGGGGGAGCCGACCCGGGGCGGGGGTCGGGGCTCACCGGTCTCGCCGACCGGCTGGCGGTCCTCGATGGGACACTGAGCGTCGACAGCCCGCCCGGCGGTCCGACCGTGCTGCGTATGGAGATCCCTTGCTGAGAGTCGTGCTCGCCGAGGACAGTGTGCTGCTGCGGGAGGGACTGGTGGGGCTGCTGGCCCGGTTCGGGCACGAGGTCGTGGCGGCCGTCGGCGACGCGACGGCGCTCACGGAAGCCGTGGCCGCGCACGCGCCCGACCTGGTCGTCACCGACGTACGGATGCCGCCCGGCTTCCAGGACGAGGGACTGCGTGCGGCTCTCGCCCTGCGGGCCGCGGATCCGCGCCTGCCGGTACTCGTCCTCAGCCAGTACGTCCAGCGTGCATACGCGGCCGAACTCCTCGACACCGGGGACGGCACCGGCGTCGGCTATCTCCTCAAGGACCGCGTCGGACAGGTCGAGCAGTTCGCGGAGGCGGTGCAGCGGGTGGCCGCGGGCGGAACGGTCGTGGACCCCGAGGTCGTACGGCAGTTGCTGCGCCGTCGGCGCGATCCGCTGGAGGCGCTGACGCCGCGCGAGCGCGAGGTCCTCGGTCTGGTCGCGGAGGGAAAGTCCAACGGCGCGATCGCCCGCCGACTCGTCGTCACCGAGGCGGCCGTCGGCAAGCACATCGGCAACATTCTGGGCAAACTGGACCTGCCTCCGGCCGAGGACACCCACCGGCGGGTGCTGGCCGTACTGGCTTACCTGCGGAGCTAGTGCCCCCAGTAGGCAACGTTCGCCGCGGGAGCGGCGGACGGGCTCACCGAGGTGTCGTACACCTCGCATCTGCAGACCCTGCCGGAGACCCTGCGCGGCCATGCCTTCGGCCTGTCCGCCACCCTCGAGAACCTCGGCTTCGGGCTCGGCATGATCGCGGTGTCGGCGGCCCTCGAATCGTTCTCGGCGCTCACCGTCGTGGCCTGGTCCCACGGGATCGCCATCGTGGTCGCGGGGGTCTACCCGCTCAGGTTGTACGCCGTCCGAGGAGCTGGCGCGGAGGGGGCGAGCGGTGCGTACAGCGATCGTCGGGACGGCGCCGAGGTTTCCGGGAGCTGACTCGCCCTCCCCGACCTGGCCCGTGCTGGGGCACGAACCCGTTATCGACCGGGCGACCGCAGACGAGCGGGCCGGAGACCGGACTACGCCATCCTGCTCGGCACCGCCCTGCGGGTGCGCGGTCTGCCCTCGCTTCCGCTGCGTCTGCTGCACACGACTCCGGCGGTGCGCGCCCTGTCGGACGTACTGGGACATGCGTGAAGGCCCCCCACTGCTGTGGAGGGCCTTCACCAAGGTGCGCCGCCAGGGACTCGAACCCCGGACCCGCTGATTAAGAGTCAGCTGCTCTAACCAACTGAGCTAGCGGCGCATGACTCCCGCCTCCCGCTTTCGCGGTCGGCGACAAAAGAAATACTACCTGGTCCGCAGGGGTGCTTCTGACCACCCGGCTCGGGTACGGGCGGCCTAGATCGCCAGAGACAGCAGGACCGGGGTCGCCCCCCGGTTCAGCGACTCCGCGGCCTGCCGGAGCCGGTGGGCGTGCTCGACCGGCAGGGACAGGGCGAGGCAGCCGACGGAGGAGCCCGCCGTGATGGGGACGGCGGCGCAGACCGTGCCGACCGCGTACTCCTGGAGGTCGAGCACCGGCACTGTGGGCGGCTGGGCCTCCAGACGGGACAGCAGGAGCCGCTCGCTGGTGATGGTGCGCGAGGTGAGGCGGGCCATCTTGTGGCGGGCCAGGTGGTCGCGCCGGCCGTTGTGGTCGAGCTGGCCGAGCAGGCTCTTGCCGACCGCGCTGGCGTGGGCGGAGGAGCGGAAGTCGACCCACTCGTTGACCGCGGGGGTCGAGGGGCTCGTGGCGCACTGGGTGACGTGCACCTCGCCGTCGATGTAGCGGCTGATGTAGATCGCGGCGCCGACCGAGTCGCGCAGCCGGTCGATGGTCTGCTGCAGCTTCTCGCGCAGCGCCTGGTCGCGGCCGTGGGCGGAACCGAGCCGGCTCAGGGCGGCACCGGCGACATACGCGCCGTCGGCGATCTGCTCGACATACCCCTCCCGACGCAGCATCCGCAGCAGTGCGGTCAGCCGCTCGGTGCCGAGACGGGTCTGGCGGGCGAGTTCGGCGTCGGTGACACCGGTCGAGTGCCGCGACACCGTCTCCAGGACGCGCAGTGCGTCCTGGGCCGAGTGGTACGGCGCGGTCGGCTCGTGCATCAGCGCCACGGTTTCCCCCTGCGCTTCATGGACCCGGCTCGAACAAGACACAGCCCGGACGACCGGGCTCCCTCCACGATAACCATCAAAGAGCTTGCTGTGAGCGTGTGTTGACGAGATTCATGGCGCGCTCCACCTCTCTCAACAGGAGCGCGCCACTCTGGCATATGCCAACGTCAAGGCACGTAAGGCATGCCCCACGTGCCGGACCTCGCGGCTTGCCGCGCCCGTCCGCATTCACTCCTCGTAGTCACAGAACCGCGCTGAGAAATTCCCGGGTCCTGTCGTGCTCCGGATCGCCGAAGATCTTCTCCGGCGAACCGGCCTCGATGACGCGGCCGGAATCGAACATCAGGACCTGGTCCGAGATGTCCCTGGCGAAATTCATCTCGTGGGTCACACAGAGCATCGTGATGTCGGTGGTGTGGGCGATGTCGCGGAGGACGTCGAGGACACCCGCGACCAGCTCGGGGTCGAGCGCGGACGTCACCTCGTCCAGGAGCAGCACCTGCGGACGCATCGCCAGCGCCCGGGCGATCGCCACGCGCTGCTGCTGGCCGCCGGACAGCCGGCTCGGCCGCTCGTCGCACTTGTCGGCGAGACCCACCAGCTCGAGCAGCTCGCGGGCCCGCGCCTCGGCCTCGTCCTTGGACAGGCCGAGGACGGTGACCGGCGCCTCGGTGATGTTCCTCAGCACGCTCATGTTCGGGAACAGGTTGAACTGCTGGAAGACCATCCCGATCTTCTTGCGCACCTCACGGATCTGCTTCTCGCCCGCCGGGAAGAGCTGCTCCCCGGCGACCGTGATCGTGCCCTCGTCCGGCTTGGCCAGGGTCATCAGCAGCCGCAGGATCGTCGTCTTGCCCGAGCCGGACGGGCCGATCAGGGTGACGTGCTTGCCGGAGTCGACGCGGAAGTCGAGCCCGTCCAGGACGGTGTTGCTCCCGAACCGCTTGGTGACCTTGTCGAAACTGATCAGCTCGGCGCCGTCCACCGGGGGATTGGCGTGCGCGTCGGGGTCTTTGATCAGGGGGGTGTCAGCGGACAAGACGTCGCTCCAGGGCTCGCAGGAGGAGGGAAGCCGGATAGGAAATGAGGATGAAGGCCACGCCGATGACCGTGAGCGGCTCGGTGAACTGGAAGTGCTGCTGCGAATACAGCCGCGCCTCCCCGAGCATGTCCAGCACGGTGATCGCCATCAGCAGCGGTGTGTCCTTGAGCATCGAGATGACGTAGTTGCCCAGCGCGGGCACCACGCGGCGGATCGCCTGCGGCAGGATCACCGCGGTCCAGGTGCGCCGCACGGGCAGGCTGAGCGCCGTGGCCGCTTCCCATTGGCCGGGCGGCACGCCCTCGATACCGGCCCGGTAGACCTGCATCGTGTACGTCGAGTAGTGCAGCCCGATCGCGACGACACCGGTCGTCAGCGCGGAGAACGTGATGTTCCACTCGGGCAGCACATAGAAGAGGAAGAAGAGCTGCACCAGGAGCGGCGTGTTCCTGATGAACTCGGTGACGACCCCGACCGGCCAGCGCACCCATCGTGTCGGCGTGCGCATCAGCAGCGCCCACACCAGTCCGAGGGCGAACGAGATCAGTGAACCGAGGGCCAGCGCCTGCAGGGTGACCAGCAGTCCGTCCCAGAAGTGCGGCATGAAGTCGCCGACCGCGCTCCAGTCCCATTTCATGCGGCACCTCCGTTCGTCGGCATGGAAGCCATGAGGTTCATGCGGCACCTCCGCTGGCCGCGCCCACACCGGTGGTCTCGGCGCGACGCAGTTCGCGACGGGACACCCCGCGCTCCGGCTCCTTGCCGATCCCGGCCTTCAGCCGCTTCTCCAGGCCGCGCATCATTCGGGTGAGCAGGAAGGCGATGACGAAGTAGATCAGCAGGACGTACGAGTAGATCTCCGCGCTCTGCTGCAGTGCCAGACGCACCAGGTTGCCGCTGAAGGCCAGATCGCCCATCCCCATGATGGAGACCAGGGCCGTGCCCTTGAGCAGCTCGATCAGCAGGTTGCAGAAGGAGGGGATCATCTCCGGCACCGCCTGCGGCAGCAGGACCAGCCGCATCCGCTGCCAGGGCGTGAAGCTGAGCGCGATACCGCCCTCGCGCTGCGCGGGGTCGACCGCGTTCAGGGCGCCGCGCACGATCTCCGCCCCGTACGCCCCGTACGTCAGCCCCAGCGCCAGCGTGCCCGCCCACATCGGGACGAGCTGCCAGCCGAAGGCGAGCGGCAGCACGAAGTACACCCAGAAGATCATGATCAGTGCGGAGGTGCCGCGGAACACCTCGGTGTAGAAGCCCGCGAGGAAGCGGACGATCCACCGCCGCGAGGTGCGCGCGATCCCGACCGCGAAGGAGACGGCACCGGCCAACAGAGCGCTGAAGAACAGCAGTTGGACGGTGATCCAGATCCCTTCGAGTACGAGTTTCCAGAGTCCCGAGGTCATCCGCCGCAGAGCTCCTTCGCGGTCATGTCGGTCATCTCGGCCTTGGTGAAACCGAACGGCCGGAGAATGCGGAACAGTTCGCCGCTGTCCTTCATCTTCTTCAGCTCCACGTTGAAGGCGTCCCGCAGCTTCGTCTCGGCCGACCGGAACGCGAAGCCGCCGCCGTCGACGTGCGGCTTGCCCTTCACCAGGGGGGCGAAGGGCTTTGTGCTCTCCGCCTTGCGGGACTTCTTGACGACTTCCCGTGTGGTCAGCGCGGTTCCGGCGAAGACGTCGACGCGCCCCGCCTCGACCGCGTTCAGCCCGGCCACCTGATCCGGCACGATCAGGATGTCGCTCTCCTTGTATCCGGCCTCGACCGCGTACTGGATCTCCGCATACCCGGTGCCCGTCGCGAACTTGGCCTTCTTCGCGACGATGTCCTTGTAGTCGTGCAACCCCTTCGGGTTGCCCTTGCGCACGATGAACGCGTCGAGCATCTGGTAGTCCGGGTCGGCGAAGATGACCTGCTGGCAGCGCTCGGGGTTGATGTACATCCCGGCGGACACGACGTCGAACTGCTGCGAGTTGAGCCCGGGAATGAGCGAGCCGAACTCGGTCGGGACCGGCTGGACGCGATCGACCCCCAGCCGCTTGAACACGGCCTTCGCGAGTTCGGGCGCCTCGCCGGTCAGTTCGCCGTTCTTGTCGATGTAGCCGAAGGGGATCTCCCCCGCGATGCCGAGTCGTACGACACCCTGAGCCTTCAGCCGGTCGAGGAGATCACCGCCGTTGCCGGCCGCCGTGGCGACCCGGGTGCAGCCGGCGGCGCCCAGCGCGCCGACGGCACCGACCGCGGAGGCGCCGGCGAGCAGCGACCGCCGGCTCAGCCCTCGTTTCTCTGTGTCATTCCCAAGTGGTGGAGCCATGGCCGCGCGGCTACCCGGGACGATGCGAAGTATTCGGATCGGTTTGAGCCCCGTCCGTCGCCGAGGCCACCTTGACCGCCGCGGGACCATGGAATGCATGGCCGACCGCATTATTGAAATCTCCCTGGTCAAGCGGGGAGTCCACTGCACGGCGAAGCTCCTCGACGACCGGGCGCCGATCACCTGCGCGGCGGTGTGGGACGCGCTCCCGCTGGGCGGCGACGTCTACCACGCGAAATACGCGCGCAATGAGATCTACGCTCTTTTCCCGCCTTTCGCGAAATCGGAGCCACCCCTGGAAAATCCGACAGTTACCCCTATCCCCGGAGACCTCTGCTATTTCGCCTTCGCGGGCACGGAACTGGGCACCAAGGCCTACGGCTACGACAGCGACGTACGCCCCGGCACCACCGTCGTCGACCTCGCCCTCTTCTACGAGCGCAACAACCTGCTCCTCAACGGCGATGTGGGCTGGGTGCCCGGCATCGTCTGGGGCCAGGTGGTCGACGGCCTCGACGCGATGGCCGAGGCCTGCAACGACCTGTGGCGCTCGGGCGCGCTGGGCGAGACGCTCAGCTTCCGGCGGGCTTAGGGAACCGGGGCGCGGGAGCCACCCCCGCGGCTCCCGCCTCGTACAGGGTGTGCGCCGTCCGCAGGACGAGGTCGTCCCGATGCCGGGCGGCCACGATCTGCAGGCCCACCGGGAGGCCGTCCGCGTCCACCCCGACGGGGACCGTCGCGGCGGGCTGCTGCGTCATGTTGAAGGGGTACGTGAACGGGGTCCAACCCGTCCATCGACGCTGCCCGGAGCCCTTGGGGACCTCGGCGCCCGCCTCGAAGGCCGTCAGCGGCAGGGTGGGCGTCACCAGGACGTCGTGCGACGCGTGGAAGCGTCCCATCCGCCGCCCGAGCTCCATGCGCACGTCCACCGCGGCGAGATAGTCCAGCGCGCCGAAGCGGGCGCCGAGGCCGCAGATCTCGCGGAGGCCGGGGTCGAGCAACTCCCGCTGGTGTGGTCCGAAGTGCTGGGTCACACGGGCCGCGCCGCTGAACCACAGTGTGTGGAAGGCGTTCACCGGGTCGGTGAAGTCGGGGTCGGCCTCGGTGACGTACGCACCGAGACCCGCGAGCCGCTCCACCGCCCGCCGAACCGCCGCCGCGACGGCGGGACGGACCGCGACCTGCCCGCCCAGCGAGGGCGAATAGGCGACCCGCAGCCCCCGCACCCCGCCCTCCAGCGCGTCCACGAAGGACCCGCCGGCCGGCCCCAGTGCCGACCAGTCCCGCGCATCGGGCCCGCTGATCACGTCCAGCAGCAGCGCGGCGTCGGCGGCGTCCCGGGCCATCGGCCCCACGTGCGAGAGCGTCCCGAAGGCGCTCGCGGGATACAGCGGCACTCGCCCGTACGTCGGCTTCAACCCGAAGACCCCGCAGAAGGCGGCCGGGATGCGGACACTGCCGCCGCCGTCCGTGCCGAGCGACAGCGGGCCCGCGCCCAGTGCCACGGCCGCCGCGCTGCCGCCGCTGGAGCCGCCCGCCGTGCGCGAGACGTCGTACGGATTGCGCGTCACCCCCGACAGCGGCGAGTCCGTGACGCCCTTCCAGCCGAACTCGGGCGTCGTCGTCTTGCCGAGGAAGACCGCGCCGTGCTCGCGCAGCCGGGCCACGGACGGCGCGTCCTCGTCCCAGCGCCCGTGCGGATCAATGGTCCGGGAGCCGCGCAGGGTCGGTGCGCCGCGCATGAGCAGGATGTCCTTGACGGTGACCGGGACGCCGTCCAGCAGGCCCACGGGCTCCCCGCGCCGCCAGCGCTCCGCCGACTCCCCCGCTCGGGTGAGGGCCTCGTCCGCGTCGAGGCGTACGAAGGCATTCACGGCGGGCTGGACGCGATCGGCACGTTCCAGGGTCGCGCGTGTCGCGTCCACGGGGCTGAATTCGCCCTTGCGGTAACCATCGACGAGTTGTACGGCGGTCAGCTCGGTGAGTTCCGACATCGGCCCCTCCAAAGGGAGATCACTGTCCCGGCACGTACCCACGTTTCTTGTCGACGACGTTCGGCAGCGGCTTTCCCGCCGCCCAGCGTTCGTACAACTCCATGAACTGCGTACCCAGTTCGTCCCGCCAGCCGGCCGTGTCCCCGCTCATGTGCGGTGACACGATCAGCCCGGGCACCTGCCACAACGGGCTGTCGGGGCCGAGCGGTTCGTGCGCGAAGACATCGAGGGCCGCGCCCGCGATCCACCGCTTCGACAGCGCCTCGGCCAGCGCGTCCTCGACGACGAGCTGCCCGCGTCCGACGTTGATGAAGCGCGCCGACGGCTGCATCACCCCGAAGCGCCGCGCGTCGAACATGCCGCGCGTGGCCTCGGTGAGCGGCGCCGCGCACACCACCCAGTCGGCGCGTGCCATCAGCCGGTCCAGCTCCTCCGGGCCGTGCACACCGCGGCTCGCGGCGCGCCCCACCAGCGCGGTCGTGACGTCAAGTGCCTTGAGCGTCCCGACGATCGCCCGCCCGATCGGCCCGGAGCCGACCACGCACGCACGGGTCCCCGCCACCCGCTGCGACTCGCGGTGCCGCCACTCCCGCTGCCGCTGCAGGTCCCAGGTCCGCGGCAGATCCTTCGCCATGGCCAGCACCAGCGCGGCGACGTACTCCGCGATCGGCTGGTCGAAGACCCCGCGCGCGTTGGTCACCACCGTGTCGGACGCGGCGAGCTCGGGGCACATCAGATGGTCCACGCCCGCACTCGCCGTGTGCACCCAGCGCGGCCGCGGACCCTCCCCGGGCCAGGCACGGCGTACGGCGTGCGAGGTGAAGTCCCAGACCAGCAGGACGTCCGCGTACGGCAGCCGTTCGGCCAGCGTGGACTCGTCGGCGTGCTCGATCCGCACCCGACCGGTGAGCCTGCCGAGGCGGGGGAGGGGGTCGGCGTCGAGGACGAGGAGGGTGGTCATCGGGGCAACCGTTTCGCAGGGCGGGTCCGCTTTTCCGGGGCGGCGTGGACCGCGCGGGCGGTGAGGGTTCAGATCCGCTTTCGAGGGTTTTCCGGAGAATGAAGGGTATCTGGGTAGATGTGAGAAGAAAGGTGTGCGCGAACCGTCTGAGATGCGCGGATTGACCACGCTCGCACCCGAACCTACCTTCGTCAACACGGGCCCGCGTACGGTCCGTTGCCCACCCGTTTCTGTTCGTGAGGCCGGTGCCTGCCATGGATGTCTCCTTTCTGGGTGGCCCCCGCCCGCAGCGCGGCATCGGCGTCGTCGCCCCCTTCGACTTCGCCCTCGACCGGGAGCTGTGGCGCTGGGTGCCGGACGACGTCTCCCTGCACCTCACCCGCACCCCGTTCGTGCCGGTCGAGGTCAGCCTGGACCTGGCCCGCCTGGTCTCCGAACACGAGACGCTCGGCGACGCGGTGCGTGCCCTGAACGCGGTCGCGCCCGAGGTCGTCGCGTACGCCTGCACCTCCGGCAGCTTCGTGGGAGGCGTGGCCGGGGAGCGCGCGATGTGCGAGGCGATGACGCGGGCGGGCGGGGTTTGCTCGGTCACCACGTCCGGCGCTCTCCTGCGCGCGCTGGAGGAGCTGGGCGCCCGCCGGATCGCGCTGGTGACCCCGTACACGGTCTCGGTGACCCAGTCCCTGGAGGAGTACGTGGCCGAGGCGGGCATCGCGGTGACGGGCCGTGCCTACATGGGCCTGACCAGGCACATCTGGAAGGTCCCGTACCGCGATGTGGTGGAAATGGCCCACCGGGCGGTACGGGGTGAGGTGGACGCCCTGTTCATCAGCTGCACCAACCTTCCGACGTACGACGTCATCCCCCAGTTGGAGGCTGAACTGCGCATCCCGGTTCTCTCGGCCAACCAGGTGACGATGTGGGCGGCGCTGCGTCAGCTGGGTACCCGGGCCGTGGGTCCCTATCAGGCTCTGCTCGACGAGTCCGCTCGTCGGGGGCCCGCACTGCCGGAAGGGCCGGTACTGCCGGAAGAACAGGAAGGTTGGGCATGACCGCACTCGGATTCCTCTACCCAGGTCACTCGGGCGAGGACGACTACCCGCGCATGGAGCAGTTGCTCGGCAGCGATATCCGGCTTCCCCTGGTCCACACGGACATCGGCGAGGACGCGCACCGGGTGGACGCGCTCCTCGAGATGGGCTCGGCGGCACGGCTCGCGGCGGGCGTGGAGGAACTGCGCCTGTCCGGTGCCGAAGCGATCGTGTGGGCCTGCACCAGCGGCAGCTTCGTGTACGGCTGGCAGGGCGCCCATGAGCAGGTCCGCGCCCTCGCCCGGACCGCAGGTCTGCCCGCCTCCTCCACGTCCTTCGCCTTCGCGCACGCGGTGGCGGAGATCGGTGCCCGGCGGGTCGCGGTCGCGGCGACCTATCCGGAGGATGTGGCCGCGCTCTTCGCCGCGTTCCTGAAGGACGCGGGGGTGGAGGTGGTCGCCGTGCGCGGAGCCGGTGTCATCACCGCCGCGGAGGTCGCCACCTGGGGGGTCGAGCAGGTCCTCGCCCTCGCCCGCGAGGCCGACCATCCCGACGCGGACGCGATCCTCCTCCCCGACACGGCCCTCCATACGGCATCCCACATCACGGCCCTGGAGGCCGCTCTCGGCAAACCGGTCCTCACCGCGAACCAGGTCACCGTCTGGGAGGGCCTGCGCCTGGCGGACCGCCGGGTGAACGCCCCCGAGCTGGGAACGCTGTTCACGAGGGAGCCGATCGTGCAGGTGTGAGGGGATTTTCGCCCCCGCCGCCCCTAGCCGTTCCCGTACCTGGGGGGCTGCGCCCCCAGACCCCCTCGGCTGTCACTTGGCCGCGGGTGGGTGGGGGCTGGTCGCGCAGTTCCCCGCGCCCCTAAAAGGGCGCGGGGAACTGGAGACCAAACAAACCCCCAGTCCCGCGCCCGCGCGGGAATAACCGGAGACCGCCTCCTGTTTGCACCCGGCGGACAGCATCGCGCACGTATCAGGAGGCACCCCGGTGGACGAGACGGACGAGATCCGAGGCACGGCGACGGGCACCGCCCCCGTACCCCTGTCGGTCCTGGACCTGGTCACCGTAGGAGCGGGCCGTACCGCGACCGACGCCCTGGGTACCAGCGTCGAGCTCTCCCGCCTCGCGGAGTCCCGCGGCTTCCACCGCTACTGGGTCGCCGAACACCACTCGATGCCGGGCGTGGCATCGTCCTCGCCCGCGGTGATCCTGGCCCACCTGGCGGCCCACACGACCCGCATCCGTCTCGGCTCGGGCGGCGTCATGCTCCCGAACCACGCCCCCCTGGTCATCGCGGAACAGTTCGGCACGCTGGAGGCGATGGCCCCGGGCCGTGTCGACCTGGGCCTCGGCCGGGCCCCCGGCACGGACGGCGCGACCGCGGCGGCCCTCCGCCGCACGGACCTCCTCAACGAAGGCGCCGACGACTTCCCCCAGCAACTCGCCGAGCTCACCCGCTTCCTGGACGACGACTTCCCCGACGGCCACTCCTACGCCCGCATCCACGCGGTCCCCGGCCCCGTCCAGTCGACATCCCCCGGCGGCGTGCAGTCCCCGCATCGTCCTCCGATCTGGCTCCTTGGCTCCTCCGGCTTCAGCGCCCGCCTCGCCGGAGTCCTGGGTCTGCCCTTCGCCTTCGCCCACCACTTCTCGGCACAGAACACGATCCCGGCGCTGGACCTCTACCGCGAGTCCTTCCAGCCGTCAGCGGTCCTGTCCTCCCCCTACGCCCTCATCGGCGTCGCCGCCCTCGCCACGGACGACGAGAAGGAGGCCCGCCGTCAGGTCCTGGCCGCCGCCCTGAACATGGTCCGCCTGCGCACCGGCCGCCCGGGTCTGGTCCCGACGCCCGAGGAGGCGGAGGCGTACGAATTCAGCCCCATGGAGCGGGAGTTCATCACCAGCTGGAACGCCAACGTCATTCACGGCACCGCCGACGAGGTCCGCTCCGGCCTCGACGACCTGCAAAAGCGCACCGGCGCCGACGAGTTGATGATCACGGGCAATGCCCACAGCGGCGAGGTACGCCTGCGCTCGTACGAACTCATCGCGGACGCGTACGGGTTGCCGAAGCCTCAGTAGCCCGAGGCTCGAGCGTGTCTCAGGCCTGAGCGTGTCTCAGGCCTGAGGGGCGTTCGATGCCTGAGCGGGGCTCAGGCCTGAGGGCAGTCGGTCGCCGTCAATAGTGCGGAGATACGATCCGGCGCCACCGGCCGCGAGTACAGCCAGCCCTGGCCGGTGTCGCAGCCGATGCCGCGCAGCCGGGAGGCCTGCGAGGCGGTCTCCACGCACTCGGCGGTGACCGTCAGGCCCAGCCGGTGGGCGAGTTGGATGAGGGCCTCGACGATGACCTCGTCGGCGGGATTGGGGTGAGCCCCCGTGTCCTCGTACTGGAAGCCGCGCACGAAGGAGCCGTCCAGTTTCAGGACGGAGACCGGGAGACGGCTGAGGTAGGCCAGGTTCGAGTAACCGGTGCCGAAGTCGTCGATGGCGATGCGGACGCCCATGTCGCTGAGGGCCTGCAGGGCCTGGAGGGGCCGGCCGGCGGACCCCATCACCGCCGACTCCGTCAGCTCCAGCTGGAGGAGATGCGGGGCGAGGCCGGTCTCCGCGAGGATGGCGGCCACGTCGGCGACCAGGTCGGAGTCCCAGACCTGGCGCACCGCCACGTTCACGCTGACGAAGATCGGCGGCGCGTCCGGGTGGTCCAGCTGCCAGCGGCGGGCCTGGCGGCAGGCGGTGGCGAGCACCCAGCGGCCGAGTTGCACGATCGAACCGTCTTCCTCGGCCAATCCGATGAACCGATTCGGCGTCAGCGTTCCGAACTGCGGGTGGTTCCAGCGAACCAGGGCCTCGACACCGCGTACGCCGCCGTCCTCCATGCCCACCAACGGCTGGTACTCCAGGGCGAATTCACCCCGCTCGACGGCCGCGCGGAGGGTGGAGGACAGGGCCTGGCGGGTCATCCGGTGGGCGTTGCGCTCCGGGTCGAAGAGGGTCCAGCGGCCCTTGCCGTCGGCCTTCGCCCAGTACAGCGTCGTGTCCGCGGCCTGCATCAGACCGGTCGCGCTGGTTCCCGCGGCGCGCCGCTCGACGACACCGATCGACGCGGAGAGGGACAGCCGCTGACCCGAGAGGTCGAACGGCGCCTGGAGCGCCTTCAGGACGGATTCGGCGAGGTCGGCCAACTGGTCCGTTCCGGTGGAGTCTTCGACCAGGAGCGCGAACTCGTCGCCGCCCAGTCTCGCCACCAGAGGCGTGGCCGCTCTCGTGTAACCGGCCTCGTCGGCGCAGCGCGTCAGACGTTCGGCGACGGCCGCGAGCAGCCGGTCCCCGACGCGGTGGCCGAGCGTGTCGTTGACCGCCTTGAACCCATCGAGGTCCAGGTAACAGAGTCCGATCCGGCCGGTGCCGCCCTCCTCGTACGCCTCCGCCTCCAGGGCCGCCGAGAGTCGCTCGAAGAACAGGGTGCGGTTCGGCAGCCGGGTCACCGGGTCGTGCATCTGCAAGTGGCGCAGTCGCGCCTGGAGTTCACGCCGGGCGCTGATGTCGGAGACGGACAGCAGCACGGCCTGCTCCTGCGGGGGCAGCGGCGCGATCGTCACCTGGACCCAGAGGGAGTGTCCGTCGGGGTGCTTGAGGCGCCGGGTGCAGCGCAGCCGGGCCTGCCGGCCGCGCAGCACCTCCCGGTACGAGTGCCAGGTGCGGGCGTCGGACGCCAGGTCCACGAGATCGGCGGCGATCCGCCCGATGAGCGCGTCCGTACCGCCACCGAGCAGCGTGCCCAGTGACTCGTTGGCGGTGACGACCAGGCCCTCGCGGTCGACGACGGCCATGGCGAGGGGGGCGGTGGCGAAGGCCGCCCGGAAAGTACGGGGTGACGTTCCGTCGGGTACGGGCGTGTCGGGAGGCGTCCCGGCAGAGGCGTACGGGTCAGGAGGTGACCCGGGGGAGACAGATGCGCCGGGAGACGACCCCGCGCACATACGAGGAGATGTGCCGATGTGACGCTCTGTGACGGCCGGCCGGACGAGGTCTGCCGAGGGCGCCGGCCCTTCGGAGGTTCCGCTCACCGCTCGCTCCCGCAGTGCACTCGTTCTTCGTATGGGTCTCTCGGGGTGGTCGGCCGGTGCTGGACGGCCGAACAAGCCGTGTCCGTGCAGGAAAGTGTGCCGATCATAGAGGGTGGCCTCGGGGAGTTGCAGCCACTGTCCAGTGTCCCGGAACAACTGCCGGTTCTGACAGATCGTTTCTGCCTCCATCTGGGCGGGTTCCTTCCCTGGCCGATCGCCTGTGACGTTCCGTGAGTGTTCGGGGTGTCGGCCTCGTACGGCTCCTCACCCTTCTGGTGCAGACAAAAAGGGCGAAGTAATACAAATTCACCGAGGCTGGGTGCGGTGTCCCGAAAGTCCGCATCCGGAGGTGGACGTGCCGCGTCAGCTCCCCCTGAGAGGTCTCACCCGTGAGGCTCAGCAGGGTTTCACCCGTGAGGCCCTGCGGGGCCTCACCCGTGACGGGACGCCACGCTGGCGCAGCACCGCGGCCGTGTTCACCTCGATGACCGCGCTCGCCGCGACCTCCCTGATGCCGGGCCCCGCACTCGCCGAACCCCGTTCGGCCCCCTGCGCCCTGGAACGGACCGAGGCGCACCACTCGGAGGGCGTCGACACCTGGAACTCCGCGTATGTGCGCCCCACCCACCCGCTCGACGCGGTGATGGTCTTCCTGTCCTTCCCCGACTCCACGCCACGGACCACACCCGCCGAACTGACCGCCGACTACTTCCCGGCCACCAGCGACTTCTTCGAGCGCGCCTCGTACGGCAAGTTCACGGTGCGGCCGTATTCCCTGCGCGACTGGATCCGGATGCCGCACACCTCCAAGTCGTACGCCATACAGCGTGACTGGAGCTCCGCGCACCGTGCCGCGTATCTGCGTGACGCGCTCGCCGCGGCCGACCAGCAGGTGGACTTCTCGCGCTACGACATCGTCTACTTCGTGGCCGACCCGGACGCGCCGGGCGTCGACTCGGACGCCACGAAGGTCGTCAACCTCGACACGCCCCTGCAGGCCGACGGCAAGGAGATCCGCCGCGTCGTCACGGTCTTCGAGAAGCACCCACCGGACCGCCTCGTCCTCGCCCACGAGACCGGCCACGTCTTCGACCTGCCCGACCTCTACCACCGCCCCTCCGACGGCAAAGGTGACTGGGACACCTATGTCGGCGACTGGGACCTCATGGGCAGCCAGTTCGGCCTCGCGCCCGACCTGTTCGGCTGGCACAAGTGGAAGCTGGGCTGGCTGGAACCACGCCAGGTGGCGTGCGTGCGGGGCACCGGCAGTACGGTGCTGACGCTGGAGCCGCTGGAGGCGGAGCCTGAGGCGGTGGGGGCGGCCGGGGCCGGCGCGTCGGGTTCGTCGACGATCCTGAGGTATCCGTCCCGGGTCTTGGGGTCGTCGCCGGCATTGGGTCCGCCGGGGTCCTTGGCTTCGTCGGGGTCTGTGGCTTCGTCGGGGTCCGTGGCTTCGTCCGGGTCTGTGGCTTCGTCCGGGTCCTTGGCTTCGGCGAGGTCCTTCGGGCCGCCCGGCCCCGTGGATCCGGTCGGACAGTGGGCTTCGTCCGGGTCCTCGGTGTCGCCGGGGGTGTCGGGTTCGTCGGGTGTGCCGGGGCCGCACGTCTTCGGTTCCGGCCGGGGCACCAAGCTGGCGGTGGTTCCGACCGGCGCCGACAGCGCGCTCGCCCTCGAGGTGCGCGGCTCGGAGGGCAACGACGGCGCGACGTGCACGCAGGGCGTGCTCGTCTACCGCGTCCGCGGCGAGACCGAGTCGGGCGGTGGCCCGATCGAGGTCCTGGACGCGCACCCCCACACCGAGTCCTGCTGGGAGGACTCGGTCTACCCACCGCTCGCGGACGCGCCGGTGGCGCTGGGGGAGAGCTACACCGTGCCCGGCGAAAAGGTCCGGATCGAGGTCGAGGGCCGAACCCTTTCGGGCGAGTGGACGGTGAAGATCACGCCAGGGTGAGCCGGCCCTCGCGATTCCGGTCACTGGGGCGATCTCGCGGGGGGTGGGGGTGGCGGAGCCTCGGAGCCTCCCACAACGCGCGGCGAAGTCCGGCGAAAACAACGATGGCGAGGCCCGTTCGCGTTTCCGCGAACATGCCTCGCCATCGCTAGCGTGCGCCGCCAGGGACTCGAACCCCGGACCCGCTGATTAAGAGTCAGCTGCTCTAACCAACTGAGCTAGCGGCGCCTGCTGACGTCGTAGACCTTAGCATCCTGATCGGCGGGAGGAAAAATCGATATCCGCACCGCGGCGGAGGCGGCCATGCGGGCCGTCCGGACGGCCGCCCAGAGCAGGATCTCGGGGCCGGGAAGCCAGGGATGCCGGGTGTCGGGGGCGACGAGCCAGTGGGATTCCAGACGGGCGGCGGCGCTCGCTCCGCAGCCGTCGATGCTCAGCGCGGGGACGGTGACCGCGTCTCCCGTGCCGTGGCAGAGCAGCGGCGGCACCGCGCCGCACCGCCCCGCGTGCCCGGCGTCCTCCTGGCCCCCGGCACCGCGAGAACCCCACTCCTCCCACTCCATGAGTGAGGGCAGCCGCTGAGCCGTACCGGGCGCGGCGAACAGCAGCATCCGCCCGCGGTACGCCGCCACGGGGCCGGAGCCGGGCCCGTCGTCCCACAACCGGTCGAGCATCCGCCGCCCGAAGATCGCCGGAGCGTTGACCACGTCGAAGGTGCTGCCGCAGGGCAGGACGACCGGGGCGCCAGGCCGTTCCGCCCACAGGGCGAGCGTGCTGCGCGGGTACGTTCCTGCAGAGGCGAGCCAGGCGGCGCCCTCGGAGGTGACGCCCGCGATGTCGAACCGGTCGGGCAACGGTGCGCCGGGGCCGTGGGGGGAAGTGCTTGCCGGGTTCCGTGTGCTGCTCATGCCGATTACATCTACCGGGGGTAAGCGGTCCGTCTCGAAGGGTTGCCGGAAATCGGGACAGGAGGGGGTGGGGTGGAGTATCTTGCCCCGCTGGCATATGCCAGAAAATCTTGTGATGCCCGGCGGGTGCCGCCGCCGCCCGGCGGGCGACTGGTGTCCTGGTCGGCTCGGATGGCCGGTCGTGGCTCCGGGCGGCTCGGGACGGCCGGTCGTCGCTTCGGTCGGCTCCGCATGGCCTGTCCGTTCCCCGGTCGGCACCGGTGGTCCGCCGACTACCCGATCGGCACTGGATGGCCGGTCGTCGCTCCGGGCGGCTCGCGGCGGCCGGTCGTCGCTTCGGTCGGCTCCGCATGGCCTGTCCGTTCCCCGGTCGGCACCGGTGGTCCGCCGACTACCCGATCGGCGCCGGATGGCCGGTCGTCGCTCCGGGCGGCTCGCGGCGGCCGGTCGTCGCTTCGGTCGGCTCCGCATGGCCTGTCCGTTCCCCGGTCGGCACCGGTGGTCCGCCGACTACCCGATCGGCGCCGGATGGCCGGTCGTCGCTCCGGGCGGCTCGCGGCGGCCGGTCGTCGCTACGGTCGGCTCCGCATGGCCTGTCCGTTCCCCGGTCGGCACCGGTGGTCCGCCGACTACCCGATCGGCACCGGATGGCCCGCCGACACCTCGGTCAGCGCGGGATAGTCGGTGTACCCCGCCTCCCCGCCCACGTACATGAGCCCCTCGTCCCGCACCGGATTGAGCGGCGCTCCGAGGCGCAGCCGGGCGACCAGGTCGGGGTTGGCCAGGAACGGCCGCCCGAACGCGATCAGATCCGCCCCGGCGGCCAGCAGCCGCCCGCCCCGGCGCGTGACGTCGTCCGTCGTGACTCCGGGCAGGCCGGGATTGGCGATGAGCGCGCCCGGCCAGGCCTCCCGGAGCGTCCGGAAGAGGGGCTGGTCCGGATCGGCATAGACGATGTGCAGATAGGCGAGCCCGGCCCCGGCCAGTGCGTCGATGAGCGCCGCGTAGACGCTGTTCGTCTCGGTCTCGCCACCCTCGTCGATGCCGTTGACGGTGAGGCCGGGGGAGATGCGCAGGCCCACCCGCTCCGCGTCGATTGCGTCGGCGACGGCCCGGACCACCTCGACCACGAACCGGATCCGGCCGGCTGCCGAGCCGCCGTACGCGTCGGTACGCCGGTTGGTGCCCTTGGCCAGGAACTGGTGCAGGAGATAGCCATTGGCGCCGTGCACCTCCACGCCCTCGAATCCCGCGTCGACGGCTCGGCGGGCCGCGGCGGCGAAGTCGGCCACGGTGGAGCGGATCTCGGCGGGGGTCATCTCGCGCGGGGTGACGGACGGTTGATGACCACCGGGGGTGAAGATCATGCCCGGCAGCGGTACGGCCGAGGGGGCGACCGGGGTGAGTCCGCTGGTGTCGGGATGCCCGATCCGGCCCCCGTGCTGCACCTGGACGAACATCCGCCCGCCCGCGGCCCGCACCGCGTCCGTGACCTGGCGCCATCCGGCCACGTGCGCGTCGCTGTGGAGTGCGGTGATGTTCGGGTACGTCTGGCCCACGGGGTTCGGTGTGGAGGCCTCGGCGATGATCAGTCCGGCGGAGGCGCGCTGTGCGTAGTAGGTGGCCATGACCGGCTGCGGGGTGCCGTCGGCCGCGGCGCGATTGCGGGTCATCGGGGCCATCACGAGGCGGTTGGGGAGGGGTAGGGGGCCGAGGCGGGCGGGCTCGAAGAGCCGCGGGCCACTTGCCGTATCTCCTGCTGTGTTCGTCATGCGGGTACGGTAGAAGTTGACATCAGTGTCAGATTCAAGTCCCTCTGTCGGCAGGCGAGGTGGAACATGCGAATCGGTGAGCTGGCCCGGCGGACCGGGGTGAGCGAGCGGTCGTTGCGCTACTACGAGACGCAGGAGCTGTTGCGGGCCGAGCGGACGCCGGGTGGTCATCGCGACTACGGCGACTGGGCCGTGGACCGGGTCATCCGTATCCAGGCGCTCTACGCGGCGGGGCTGACCAGCAAGAAGATCGCCCAGCTCCTGCCCTGTATGCGTGACACCGACGGTGGTCCCTCCGCCATCGCCACGCCCCGGCTGGTCGCCGACCTCGCCGCCGAGCGCGAGCGCATCGACCGCACGATCGCGGACCTGGAGCGGTCGCGGGAGGTACTGGACGAGGTGATCGACGCGGCGACGGGGTGAGGGGGATTCTTCGCCCCGGACCCCCTTCGCAAAGTTCCCCGCGCCTCTGGAAAGGGGCGCGGGGAACTGCGCATTCTTTTGTCGGGGGTCTGGGGGCGCAGCCCCCAGGGGACGGGAATGGGCACGGGCGGAGGGGCGAAAAAACCAGGCGTGTACCCGAGGTCAGGCGTGGTCGCTCACCCCGTGGCCATGACCGTTGCCCTCCACCCCCCGCAACAGATCACGCCCGAACTCCACCATCTTCTTCGCGTAGTCCTCGGTCCACTCGGCCCGCTCACCGATGGCAGCCGGCGTAAGTCGGTCGAACCGCCGAGGATCGGCAAGCTGCGCCGCGGCGATCGCCTGGAACTCCACAGCCCGGTCCGCCGCGGCGCGAAACGCCTGCGTCAGCTCCGTGGCCCGGTCCAACAGCGCACGCGGATCATCGATCGATTCCAGACCGAAGAAATGCTCCGGATCCCCGGCGGCCTCCGCGGGCTCGAAGAGCAGGGGCGCGGGGCGTAGCCGCGGTTCGTTCCGACGCGGCGTGGGCTCCGCCATGTCTTCTCCTCCTCGTACGCTTCAGGGACCCGCCCCCTCGTGGGTGGGCCACCCTCTATTGTCCCCCGCCCGCGCAAGTGGGACCGGGGGACGGGGCCGGGCAGGGATCCGCAGGGTCCACCGGGCATGGATCCCCAGGATCTATGGCCGCCAAGCCACCCGATGCTCCCCCAGATGGGACAGCACCGCGTGATTCGCCTCCCACCCATCAGGAAACTTCACCGTGACCCCGAGCTGCACCGGTTCCGTCGACGGATGGTCGTCCAGCAGCTCCGTCACCCCCGCCCGGCACACCACGATGCACGCGTGCCGGTGCCGGGAGGCGAGCACGCACAACCGCCCGGTCTCCAGATGGAACGCGGTCGCGTCCGGCCGTCCCGACAGTGGATGCAGCACGACCGTCACATCGAACTCCCGCCCCTGAAGCCGGTTCGCCGTGTCGACGGTGACGTCCGCGACTCCGAGGTCCGTCAGCGCGGCCCGCACGGCCGCGGCCTGGTCCCGATGTGCCGTACCGACGGCGATCCGGTCGGCCGTCAGCGGCACCGGATCGTCCGCCCGCTCCGACGTGGCCGCGCCACCCCGGTCCAGCAGCCGGCGTACGACCAGCGCCACGGCCCGCACCGCCTCGGGATCCGTACGAGGCGTGTGCCGGGCCGGCAGCTCCAGCAGCCCCCAACCCGCCTCCGCCGCCTCGTCGATGACCCGGTCGGGCCCCGAACCGTCCGACGGGACGCTGAAGTTCAGCCGCCGGTCGCCGTGCCCCGTCCCGCTGCGGAACGGCGTGTACGGATAGAACGCGTCCGAGACCAGCGGCGCCGCCGACGCGGGCAGCCGCCACGAGACCGGCAGCCGATGCTGCGGCAGTTCCGGATTGTGCGCGAGCAGCGTCGTCACCGCGGACGCCGACGGGTCGTACGACAGGCCGGCCCACTGCTCGGAGCCGACGATCGCGAACGGGTCCAGCTGGCCGGGATCGCCCACGAACAGTGCCCGTTCGAAGAGCCCGGCCACGGCGAGCAGCGCGTCCGACCGCATCTGGTACGCCTCGTCGACGATCGCGTGCCGCCACGGTTCGACGGCCTTGACGTGGGCCCACTTGGCGGCGGTCGAGATGACGACGTCGAGGCCCGCCAGGTCGGCCGCCTTGGTGGACTTGCGCACGTTCTCCAGGCTGTCGAGCGCCTTGTCGTACGGGTCGGAGTCGCTGCTGTGCAGTCGTCCGACCGGCAGTTCGGGAGCCTTCTCGGCGAGCCGCAGTACCAGGTCGTCGACCTGGGCGTTGGTCTGCGCGATGACCATCAACGGGCGTCCCGCGGCGGCCAGTTCCAGCGCCGCGCGTACGACGAGGGTCGACTTACCGGCGCCGGGCGGGGAGTCGACCACGACCCCGCGGTGCGAGCCGTGCAGCGTGTCGCGCAGGATCGCCTCGGTGGCGCGCGTGGCTTCGGCGCCGGGGTCGAACGCCGCGACGGACTTCACGGGGACGTCCTCTTCGGTCACGTGGCTCACCGGACGTCCTCCTCGGCGGCGCGGCCGCACCGGACGTCCTCCTCGGTCGCAGGGCCGCACGGGACGTCGGTCCCAGGGCACAGGATGTCCACCTCGGTCGCGGGCCTCACAGGACGTCCTCCTCGGTCACCGGGTCGGGGCCCGGAACGGTCGCCTCACCCGGCGGCCCCCCGTGCGTCCACGGTGTCTCCTCCGGGTCGGGCAGTTTCGCGCCGCCCCGCTGCTCGTGCTCGAAGAGCGTGAAGCAGACGAGGTCCCCCTTCTCCGGCACGGACCCGGCCTCGGGCTCCTTGCCGCGGCCCATCTTGTCGACGATCCGCAGCACCACAGTGGCACCCCCGGAAGCCTCGAAACCCTCGTATCCCACGAACTCCGCGGCCTGCGGCTTTCCTCCCAGCGACCGGTACACCTTGGCCCGGTCCCCCAGATGCGGCTGGTCCTCCGTACGGACCGTCACCAGCGGGCGCGGGCTGGGCCGCTTGCCCTCGCTGTACGCCATCACGACATCCGTGACCTCGCCGGCGAACGCCTCTCCGGCGAGCCGTCGCCCGGCCATGACCAGCGGGTCGTCCAGGGCCTCCTGGGCTTCCAGGCGGGCCTGTTCACGCTCGCGCGTGGCGAGCTTGTTCGCCGCGGTGACCGCGTCGTCGCGGCGGGGCTGCGGAGGTTCGCCCGCGGTGATCCGGTCCCGGTGGCCGGTGAACGACCAGCGGTCGCGGGTCCAGCGGTCGGCGGCGTGCGCGCCCTCGGGGAGCGCGCGCAGCAGGTCGAGTCCGTGCCACACCGCGTCCCAGGTGGGCCGGGTGACGCTCTCGACGAGGGCCCGGATCTCCCGCTCGGCGGCGGTGAGCGCGCCGAGCCGGTCGTCCGCCTCCATGCCGTCCTCGGCGGCGGCGAGTGCCGTACGCGCGCGGTCGTAGCGCTCGATGGCGGGGGCGAGCAGTGTGTTGTCGAAGGCGGGGTCGGTGGCCGGACCCGCCGGCGGGCAGACGAGCTGACCCTGGGGGTCCCGCCGAAGCTCGGCCCGCAGGGCGGCCTCCGCGCCCGACTCGCCCTCCGGCGGGTCGATCCAGGCGAGCAGCGCGCCCAGGTGCTGGTCCTCCAGGCTGCTCTGTCCGGTGGCCCAGTGCCGGGACAGCACATCGGTGAGGGCGAGGAGGAGCGAGGAACCCGGCACCCGGGACCGCTCCCCGTAGTGCGTCAGCCACCGCCCGAGCAACGGAACCCGGGGCGGCGCCGGATGGGGCGTCTCGGGATCCTGCTCGGCGGTCCGCCTGAAGCGCATGGAGCGCCCGAGCAGCCGTACGAACTCGATGCCCGCCCGGCTCGGCATGATCAACTGCGGGGCGTCCGCGCACAGTTCTACCTCGACCTTGACCCGCTTCCCGGTCTCCGGATCGGTCTCGTTGCGCTCGGCCGCCTCGACCACGTCCGCGTACGCGTCGATGTACGGCAGCACGACGTCAGCGAGTTCCGCGAGAAACGCGAACCGCAGATCCCGGTCGCGGGGCTGCGGCACGACGAGCAGCCGGGGCGCGTCCCGCTCGGTCCCGACCAGTGCTCCGAGCGGAGCCCCGGCCTCACCGGCGGTGATCAGCGGCACGAACACCAGCGGCCGCTCGGTGACATGCCGGTGCCGCACGGTCGCGGCGGCCTGGGCCCGCCCGCTCTCGACGGCCTCCAGCCGGGCGAGGGTGGCGATCAGCGACATACGACCCCCTCCTGCGCTGCCGATGCCCGGGCTCCCAGCGCCTCGGCCCGCAGCCGAGCCGCTCTCCTCAGCGCCGCGACCGCCGGGTCGTCCGGATCCCCGGTTTCACCGTGGGCCGCCGCCAGCACCTCCTTCACCGTCGTCAGCCCGCCCAGCTCCGCGCGCAGTGAGCGACCCAAGGACGTCACCGCGCCCTCGGCGCGGGAGTGGTCGCGGCAGTGGAAGGCCAGTTCGCAGGCGGAGAGGCACTCGGGGGCGTAGGTCGCCGGGACGGATTCGACGGCGGTCGTCAGGTCGGCGGCGGGCAGGTCGGGGGAGAAGCAGGTGCCCTCGGGGAGGGCGGCGGCGATGTCCTCGACGCGGGTGAGGCGGGCGAGCTGGCGGCGGGTGACCGCGCGCTGCTTGCGGATGTCGAGGGCGGACGCGGTCGGGAGGTTGGAGAAGTCCTTGGGGCAGACCAGGAGGATCCGGTGGCGGACCTCGGGGACGGGAGCGCTGTCCGAGGTGCTCCGCCTCCGGGGCGCCTCAGCAGGTGTCGAGGGGACGACCGTGCTCGGCCCTTCGGCCCTCCGCGCTCCCGCGCTCTCGGCTTCGCTCGAGCGGAGGGACCCCCATGTCCCCTCGACACCGGCGCGCCCCTCCTGCTTTGCGCCGAGGTGCGCGGCGACCTCCTCCAGGGCGAGGACGTACACCGCGGACTGGCGCGCGGCCGCGCCGACCTTCGCCGGGTCCGCCGAACCGTCCAGCATCGGGAAGGACTTGATCTCGACGACCGTCCAGACGCCGTCGGGGTGCACGACCACGGCGTCCGGCTCCAGGAAGGCGGGGGAGCCGGCGACGTCGAGCGCGAGCATGGGGTGGTCGAGCAGCGTCCAGACACCGGCCGTGGTCGCTTCGCGCAGCGCCAACGCCGTACGGGCCGCGCGTCCCTCGGGGCCGACGGCGCTCAGGTCGGGGACGACACCGGCCGTCGGCGGCTCGGCGCCGGGGTCCAGCTTCTCGTGCACGAGTCGCAGCAGCTCCGCGCCGCCGTCGGCCTTGACCCGTGCCTCGAACGCGTTGCCCCGCATGAAGGCGAACTGCGACTGCCCGAAGGCGGACGGCGAGCCCAGCGCACCCGCCAGCTCCGCCTTGTCCACGCCCGCGCCGTCCAGCAGAGCGCGCCGGTCACACCCGGGGTTCGCGGCGAGTGCCGCGAGGGCGCGGGCGTCGAGCGCCTTGGGCGGTACGGCCGGGCCGCGCAGCTCAGCGAGCTGCTGCCGCAGCGCCGTCCCCCGCGTCCGTGGGAGAGGCACCCGGCTCCGCTGCTCCTGGCCCGGTTCGGGACTCGCGCTGTCGGGGAATTCGCTCACCCGTCGAAGTCTGGCACCCCGCACTGACAATTGAGGAACCTGCGCCCCGCGATGCACCCGAGACCCTCGGGAAACGGGCGCCCAGCCCCGTCCTCAGCCGGTCCGCGAGCCGCATCACGAACGGGGTGAGCAGCAGCCCGACGCCCATCACACAGGCCCCCGCGGCGGCGTCGAGGAAGTAGTGGTTCGCCGTGCCCATCACGACGATCGTGGTGAGCAGCGGATACGCGACACCCGCGACCTTCGCGGCAGGCGTGCGGCCGTACCGCCACAGCATCACTCCGCACCACAGCGCCCAGCCCACGTGCAGGCTCGGCATCGCCGCGTACTGGTTCGTCATGCCGCCCAGTCCCCGTGGCGCGCTCGCCTCGCCGCCCCACCAGCCGTACGAGCTGTACTGCGCCATCGTGTCGACGAAGCCGTGGCCGGGAGAGAGCAGCCGGGGCGGGCAGGTCGGCAGCAGCGTGAAGCCGATCAGGCCGATGAACGTGGACGTCATCAGCCAGGTGCGGGCCGCGCGGTAGCGCACGGTCCGGGAGCGGAAGAGCCAGATCAGGATCGCGGGCGTCACCAGGTAGTGCAGGGACGCGTACCAGAAGTCGGCGGGCACGCCCAGCCAGGCCTCGCGGGTGAACAGCCGGTTCAACGGGTGCTCGGCGTTGAGGTGGAAGAACTTCTCGATGCGCAGGATTTCCAGGCCGTGGTGGACGGCGCTGGAGGTGTCGCCGCGGGCGAGCAGCCGGCCCGCCGAGTACGACGCGTACACCAGCAGGATCAGCGGCAGCTCGGTCCACCAGCGGAGCCGGGCGTGCGGAGCCGCGGAGTTGCGCAGGTCCGTCCACCGGCCGAGCCGGGCGCGAGGTGCCGCCTCGGTGCGCGGTGCATCGGTCTGCGGCATCCGATCGCCCTCCCCCATCTGCTTGCGGTGACCCGCCGGTCTGCTCAGTCTGCTGAGGACGATCCGTGGCCACATGCGATTTTACGGTGTATGTGAACGCCCCGAAGGGGCGCCCCCGGTCCTCAAAGACGCGGAGATCGCCCGGCGGGTTGCCCGATGTCCCGGTGAGCGATGATGGAGTGACCCACTTCGCACTCGCGCCCGTGGTTCCGTCTCCCGCTTCGGAAAGGCATCTCTTCATGGCACCGCGCATCCTGCTGGCCCGGCACGGACAGACGGAATGGTCGCTGTCCGGCAAGCACACCGGCAGGACCGACGTCCCGCTCCTGGAGGAGGGTCGGCGCGGCGCCAAGTTGCTGGGGGAGCGGTTGCACCGGGCACCCTTCGAGGGCCTCGCCGGGGTCGAGGTGCGCACCAGTCCGCTGGCACGCGCGCGTGAGACGTGCGAACTCGCCGGGTTCGGGGAGCGTGCGACCGCCTGGGACACGCTCATGGAGTGGGACTACGGCGCGTACGAGGGCATGACCCCGGCCGAGATCCAGGGAGTACGGCCGGGCTGGTTCATCTGGCGCGACGGCGTCCCCGAGGGCGAGACCCTGGAGCAGGTCTCCGCGCGCGCGGACGAGGTCGTCGCCTGGGCCCGCGCCGCCGACCGTGACGTCCTGGTCTTCGCCCACGGGCACATCCTGCGCTCCATAGGCGCCCGCTGGCTCGGCCTTCCCCTCGACTTCGCGGCCCGCATCCGGCTCAACCCGACGTCGCTGTCGGTGCTCGGGTGGGCGTACGGGGAGCCCGCGATCGAGACGTGGAACGACTGCGGACATCTGGCGGGGTAGCCGCTCCGGGGTGGGACGTTGCTTTCGCGGCGCCCAGCGCTTGTGCCGGGCTCGGGGTGGGCTGCCCAACCCGGCGCTCACGGAGGGTTGCTGTGCCCGCCAGTGCCGCCCCTGGGGGCACGCAGGCCCACCGCTGAGACGGTTGTCTCTCACGCCGTGCGCGGCAGGCTCGCGTGGCGTTCCAGAAATGCGGAGACGCCCGATGCCCTGCGGTGCGGGAGCAGTACGCGGGCCGTTCCCGCCAGCATGGTCTGGATGCGGGACGACTGGACCTCGCCCAGGAGGTCCAGGACGCGCAGGCCGGCGAGGGCCGCCTCGTCGGGGCGGCCGCCGAGGGCGAGGTCGTCGGCGAGTTCGGCGGTGTAGAGGGCGATGTTGCGGGTGAAGTGCGGGTCCTGGAGCTCGGCGGCGCGGCGCGCGTGGCGGGCCGCGCGGGGCCAGTCGCCCAGCATCGACCAGCACTGCGCCTCCAGGCCCTCCAGTTCGGCCTCTCCGTAGAAGGTCATCCACTCGGGATCCGTCTGCGAAGGGCCCCGTTCGTAGAGTGCCTGCGCGCGTGCCAGCGCCTGTTCGCATCCAGCGCGGTCGGCGAGCCCCGCCCAGCCGCCCGCCTCGCGCAGCGCGAGCAGGGAGAGCAGGCGCGGTGAGCCGAGGGGGCGCGCGGCGCGCTGCGCCGCCTGCGCCGCGCGCACGGCTTCGCGCGGGCGTCCCGCGTCACGCGCCAGGAACGCCGTGTTGCAGAAGGCATGCGCCTCCAGGCCCGGGTCGCCCGACATCCGGGCGGTCGCGAGGGCCTCCGCGTAGTGCGAGCGCGCGTCGTCGAAACGCCCGGAGTCGTGCGCCAACCAACCTACCGAGATGGCCAGTTCGCCCGCCCCGGCGTACAGCCGGTCGGCGGTCGACTGCCGGGTGGTGCCCGCGTCGAGAAGCGCGTACGCCGTCCGCAGCGGTGCCGCCGCGCGCCGATAGAGGCCGTCGGCCCCGTGCCGGTCGTCGAGCAGCCGGATCTTGCGTACGGCCTCTTCGAGGGCGCCTGCCTCGGACGTGCCCGCCCGGTGGACGCGCCGTTCCGCGGCCGCGGCGGTGGAGTTCGACGCGACCGCGAAGGGCCCCAGTGAGGCCGCCGCCATGGTGGCGGTGCCTCCGGTCATAAATGCGCGACGTTGCACGTCGCTCTCCTCGTGGTTCTGATCGTGGTCCTGGTACGGGTCGTACGGGTCATGCGGGTCATGCGGGTCGTACGGGATCTGGGTGTGGTGCGGGTCGTGCGGGATGTGGAGGTGGTGCGGGTCGTGCGGGTCGTACGGGAAGTGGAGGTGCTGCGGGTCGTACGGGATCTGGATGTGGTGCAGGTCGCGCGGGATGTGGAGGTGCTGGTCCGGCGTCTCATACGTCGCATACACCCCCTCCGTCTCATGCGAGGCGTGCGAGAGGCTCGTGGAGTGCGGAGGGGGCGCAGTGTCCATGTCGCGCGCCCCGCGCCCGCGTACCGACGAGCGGGGCGCGAACCCCATGTCGGTCAGCGTGCGGCCGGGGAACATGTGGAGGAACACCCGCTCGTACGCGTAGTTGGGACAGCGGATCTCGCCCGCCTCGACGCGCCCGATGTAGCGCGCGTCGCAGCTGACCCGCTCGCCGATCTCGCGCGCGGCCCGCCGCACCGCCGCGGCGAACTCGCCCGGCGAGCGCTGCCCACGCAGCCGCCGGAAGGCGAGATTCGGCCGCGGTGGCCGGGGGGACTGGGACGAGGTCACCGTTGACGACGCCATGGCCGGGCCCTCTCTTGCGAACCGTCGAACCATGCCGGATTCAAGGCGAGTTACCCGGGGTGTGCCTTATGGGTGCCCTGCTTCCGGCGGGGCAAGAACGTACCTGCTGTGACGACGTCACCACGTTGGGTTTGGCTACAAACCGGATATCTCATCCACGATCTGCCATGAACTGCCATCCTTTGCAGCGGTGTTCCGCCGTAGCCGTTGACGTCCTGGCGCGTTGAACTCTGCGGACCGGGAGCCGCCCGAACTCCCGACCCACTCGTCATGAGGAGGGGTTCCGTTGGAGGCCGGGATGGAGACCAGGCAGAGCACCGAGTTCCGTACACCGCTGTCGACCGCGCAGCACAGGCCGTCCCCGGAGTGCAGCGCCCCACCGCAGCCGGTCGCCGAATGCGACCTGGTGACCGTTCCCGCGCGACAGGGCCTGGAGGCGGTCGACATCCTGCGGCGCGGCTCCTGCGACGCCGTCGGGCCCGTGCTCCACGACGACGGCTGCGACACCCTCGGCTTCCTGGTGCCGCCCGGCACCGCCGACGCCTGGGACGTGCCGGGCAGTACCTGTACGCAGACCAACGGCCGCGGCCTCAGCCTGGCCCCGGAACCTCCGGTCGAGGGCTCGGACTGGCTGCTGCCGCCCGGTGAGGCGGACCTCGCGACCGACCCGGTCGTGCTGCGGGCCGCGCTGGGGGAGGCGGCCCGGCTCATCGAGGCGGCGGACAACTGCCGGTGACCCCGCTGGGCCGCCGCTGAGCCGACCCGCCCGTACGCCCCGATAATGGCGGGATGGCAAGGGCGAGGAACAAGCGGTCGGACGACGGGCGCGAGGCGGGGCGGAGCGCGCGGCGCGGGCAGGCGTCCGCCGAAGCCGTCGTCGAACCGGTCGACGGCGGGCTCGCCCAGCTGATTCCCGACCGGGACCGGGCGCGTGCCTGGACCCTGCTCATCGACGGCGCCCCGCAGTCGCACGTCGACCTCGACGACCCCGCGTACCTGAGCTTCGAGTACCAGCGCCGCCTCGGGCATGTCATCGACCTCGTCGCCCCGCCCGGCAAGCCCGTGCACGCGGTGCACCTCGGAGGTGGCGCCTTCACCCTCGCCCGCTACATCGCAGCGACCCGCCCCCGCTCCACCCAGCAGGTCGTCGAACGTGACGCGGCCCTCGTCCAACTGGTCCGCCGCGAGCTGCCCTTGGACCCGAACGCTCGCATCCGGGTGCGCTCCATGGACGCCCGCGAAGGGCTCGCCAAGGTGCCCGACGGCTGGGCGGACCTGGTGATCGCGGATGTGTTCAGCGGGGCACGGACGCCGGCGCATCTGACGTCCGTCGAGTTCGTCACGGAGGTCCGCAGGGTGGTGAAGGCCGGCGGTGTCTACGCCGCGAACCTCGCCGACGGGCCCCCGCTCGCCCACCTTCGCGGCCAGATCGCCACGGTGGCGGCCGCCTTCCCCGAACTCGCCCTGGTCGCCGACCCGACGGTGCTGCGCGGCAAGCGCTTCGGAAACGCGGTCCTCGTGGCCTGCGACCACCCGCTGCCGATCGCCGAACTCACCCGCCGCGCGGCCTCCGACCCGCACCCCGGACGGGTCGAACACGGCAAGCAGCTCGCCGACTTCACCGGAGGCGCGACCCCGGTCACGGACGCGGCCGCGGTGGCGTCACCGGCGCCGCCCCCGTCGGTCTTCCGCTGACCGGTGGCCCCAGGCGGGCCGGTTTTCCGATGACCGGCAGGCCGGGACAGACGCTCTTCGGCCAGTCGGCAGGCCGGGACAAAGGACAGATGCTCTTCCGCCGGCCGGCAGGCCGGGACAGAGGACAGACGGTCTTCCGCCCGTCGGCAGGCCGGCTCAGTACGTCCCGATCTCCACGTGCGGCGGCCCGTCGTGCCAGGTGCAGAACACCGACACCCGGTCCGCGCCCGAGGCGAACTCCACGCGGATCCAGGTCTCCGTCTTCCACACCTGCATCGACCACCCGGCGCCCGGCGTCGCGGACACCAGCGTCGCGGAGGTCTTCTGGAGGTCGAAGACCGCCCGGCCGCCGTCGGTGTCGTAGCTCTTGATCTGCCCGGACGACGTAGGGGAGGGGGAGACGGTCGGGGGCGTCGACCTGGAGGGTGTCGGGCTCGGCTTCCGGCTCGCGGGCGGCTTGCTCGACGGGCTCTTCGACGGCTCGGGCCGCCGCGTAGAGGAAGCGAGCGGCTTGGACTCCTGCGTCGTCGCGTCGCCCGCCGTGATGGGCAGGGCACGCGGCGGGTCGTACGCCGTTCCCGTCATCACCGTGTGGACACCCCACCACGACAGCGTGACCGCCGCGCCCGTGGCGAGCGACCAAGCGAGTACGTGTACGAGTCCTCTGCGCATCGCGGCCATACTGCACCACGAGCCCCACGAATGTCTCAGGGCTGCGTCACAGTCCGGGTTGTCCACATCCTGGTGATCCGAGTTGTCCACAGGGCCCCGAGCGGCTCGTTCCGATGGCGTACGGTGCCGCCCATGGCAAGTGTGCTCGTCGTCGAGGACGACCAGTTCGTACGCTCGGCCCTCATCCGGCATCTGACCGATGCCGCGCACACCGTGCGCAGCGTCGGCACCGCCCTCGAGGCGCTGCGCGAGGTCGCCCATTTCCGTTTCGACGTCGTCATCCTCGACCTCGGTCTGCCCGATCTGGACGGGTCCGAGGCGCTGAAGATGCTGCGTGGAATCACCGACGTCCCGGTGATCATCGCCACCGCCCGGGACGACGAGACGGAGATCGTCCGCCTGCTGAACGACGGAGCGGACGACTACCTGACCAAGCCGTTCTCGGTCGAGCACCTGTCGGCGCGGATGGCGGCGGTGCTGCGCCGCTCGCGCACGAGTACGGGGGACGCGCCGCCGTCGACGGTCATCCGGGTCGGCGGTCTCGCCATCGACCCGCTGCGGCGTCAGGCCGAGTTGGACGGCGTACGGCTGGACCTCACACGGCGCGAGTTCGACCTGCTCGCCTTCCTGGCCGGGCGGCCCGGCGTCGTCGTACCGCGCAAGGAGCTGCTCGCCGAGGTGTGGCAGCAGGCATACGGAGACGATCAGACCATCGACGTCCATCTGTCGTGGCTACGGCGGAAATTGGGCGAAACGGCGGCGCGACCGCGCTATCTGCACACCCTGCGCGGGGTCGGCGTGAAGCTGGAGCCGCCGCTATGAGGTGGGCACCGGGCGAGGGGTGGGCGTCATGAGGTGGGCGCTGGTCAAGGTGTGCGTGGCGGTGACCACGATGGTCGTGGTCGCCTTCGCGGTCCCGCTGGGTCTGGTGATCAAGGAGATGGCGCGGGACCGGGCGTTCTCGAACGCCGAGCGGGAAGCCGCGGCCATCGCGCCCGCGCTCTCCATCACCACCGACCGGGACCAGTTGGAGCGGGTCGTCGCCTCCGCGGGTTCCGACTCGGGGATGGCCGTGCACATACCCGCGGCCGACGGCGCGGCCGCGGTCGAGATCGGCAAGCAGCGCGCCATCGGCAAGGACATCACCACGACCCGGAAGCTCGGCCGCGCCTCCACCACGGAGGTCGCCGGCGGCTCCACGCTGCTCCAGCCCGTCGCGCTGAGCTCCGGCGAGATCGCGGTCGTCGAGGTGTACGTCCCCGAGTCGGAGGTCAGCAACGGCGTCGGCACGGCCTGGGCGGTGCTCGCCGCGGTCGGCGTCGCGCTCATCATCGGCTCGGTCGCGGTCGCCGACCGGCTGGGCGTACGGATGGTGCAGCCCGCGCAGCGCCTGGTCGAGAGCGCGCACGAGCTGGGGGAGGGGAAGCTGGGAAAGCGGGTGCCCGAGGAGGGGCCCACGGAACTGCGGCTGGCGGCGGTCGCATTCAACTCGATGGCCGATCAGGTCGTACAACTGCTGGCGAATGAGCGGGAGCTGGCGGCGGACCTCTCCCATCGCCTGCGTACGCCACTGACGGTGCTGCGGCTCAACACGGCCTCCCTCGGCGACGGACCCGCCGCCGAGCAGACCCGGGCCGCCGTCGCGCAGCTTGAGCGCGAGGTCGACACGATCATCAGGACCGCCCGGGAGGCCAAACCGCAGACCGCGGCGATAGGTGTCGGCGCCGGGTGCGACGCGTCCGAAGTCGTGCGCGAGCGAATGGACTTCTGGTCGGCGCTCGCGGAGGACGAGGGCCGCAAGGTCCGGGTGGCCGGGATCGACCGGCCGGTCCGCATACCCGTCGCCCGCGCCGACCTGGTGGCCGCACTCGACGCGCTCCTCGGCAATGTCTTCCGGCACACCCCGGAAGGCACGGCCTTCGCGGTCGATGTGCACAACGGCGAGGACGCCGTGATCGTGCTGGTGTCGGACGCGGGCCCGGGGATCGTGGATCCCGAGGCGGCCATGGCGCGCGGCCGCGGCTCCGGGAGCGACGGGTCGACGGGGCTCGGCCTCGACATCGTGCGGCGGCTCGCGGAGGCGACGGGCGGGGACGTGCGCATCGGTTCGTCCGTGCTGGGCGGGACCGAGGTGCGGATCTGGATCCAACTCGACGGGCGGGCGACCCCCCTCCGGCGAGGGCACCGAGGGACCGTGCGCCGCCGTCGCCGCGGGGCTGGCGTGAGCTGACGTCTCGCTGCGCCGGCCTCGGTCGGCGTCTGCGTTTCGGTGCGTGGGGGCTTGGTCGGCGTACTGCGTTTCGGTGCGTGGGGGCTTGGTCGGCGTCTGCGTTTCGGTGCGCGGGAGCTTTGACCGGCGTCTGCCTTCCGCTGCGCGGGCTTTCCTCTTCGCCGCCCCGCAGCGTTGCTCTTCGCCGCCCCGCAGCGTTGCTCTTCGCCGCCCCGGAGTGTTTCTCTTCGCAACCTCGCGGCGTCCCTCTTTGCCGCCCCGCGGCGTTTCTTCTTCGCGGCTTCGCGGCTTCGCGGCTTCGTGGCAGGGTTCCCGCCCGCCCTTTTCGCCTGCTCCGCAGGCCCGGACTCCCGTCGCTCCGCGGCGGCTTCGGGGCGCCCCAATTGGTCTCTACCTTTAACCGCCCCCGATGCCTTCCTTAAGCGCACCCTAAGATCCTCAACCTCCGCCCGGATGAAGCGGTTTGTCCGATTCCGGATCGCTAGCGTGCTGCCGCACCCACCCATGGGAATCCCTGTGAACCCCCGTGAAACCGCGAAGGCAGGCACGCGATGAGTAGCACGCACCGGCGCAAGGTCAGTGGCAGGAACAAGGCGATAGGCGGCATCGTCGCCGCGGCCGTGGTCGGCGGTGGCGCCATCCTGTTCACCGGGACCGCGCAGGCGGCCGGCGTCGGCGCCGCGTACACCAAGACCAGTGACTGGTCGACGGGTTACACCGCGCAGTACGTCATCACGAACGACAGCAGCCAGGTGAAGGGGGACTGGACGCTGGAGTTCGACCTGCCGTCCGGCGCCAAGCTCAGCTCGCTGTGGAACGGCGAGTCGAGCGTGAGCGGGCAGCACGTCACCGTGAAGCCCCCGTCCTGGGACAAGGACGGCCTGAAGGCCGGCGAGACCGTCACCGTCGGCTTCGTCGTGAACGGCACCGCGGACCCGACGGGTTGTCTCATCGACAGCGCCAAGTGCTCGGTGGACGACGGCGCGACGCCCGAGCCGAGCGGCCGCCCCACGGACTCCGCGACCCCGACCCCGAAGCCCACCCCGACCGCCACCGCTTCTCAGAGCGCGACGCCCACGCCGACCGCGACGGCGACCCCCTCTCCCTCGCAGAGCTCCGGCAGCGGCAGCACGACGTCCGCCGGCTTCGCGCCGTACGTCGACACCTCCCTCTACCCGGCCTTCGACCTGCTCGCGAGCGCCACGGCCACCGGCGTGAAGGACTACAACCTGGCATTCATCACGGACGGCGGTGGCTGCACCCCCAAGTGGGGTGGTGTGACCGACCTCGCCAGTGACGGGGTGGCGTCGCAGATCGGCGCGCTGCGCGCCAAGGGCGGCGACGTCCGGGTCTCCTTCGGCGGGGCCTCCGGTTCGGAGCTGGCGACGACCTGCTCCTCGGCGGACGCGCTGGCGGCGGCGTACGGGAAGGCCGTGGACGCCTACAAGCTCACGAAGGTCGACTTCGACATCGAGGGCGGCGCGCTGCCGAACACGGCCGCGAACACGAACCGCGCGAAGGCCATCGCCAAGCTCCAGCAGCAGCACCCGGACCTGGATGTCTCCTTCACCCTGCCGGTCATGCCGGAGGGCCTCACCCAGGACGGCGTGAACCTGCTCTCCAACGCCAAGTCGAACGGCGTGAAGATCAACGCCGTGAACATCATGGCGATGGACTACGGCCCCGCGTACAGCGGTGACATGGGCACCTATGCCGAGCAGGCCGCCACGGCCACGCAGGCGCAGGTGAAGAGCGTCCTCGGGCTGTCGGACAGTGCGGCGTGGAAGGCCGTCGCCGTCACCCCGATGATCGGCGTGAACGACGTGTCCTCCGAGATCTTCAAGGTCGACGACGCCTCGCAGCTGGTGTCCTTCGCCAAGTCCAAGGGCCTCGGCTGGCTGTCGATGTGGTCGGCCACCCGTGACAAGCAGTGCGCGGGCGGCGCCAAGAACTCCGCGGACGCGACCTGCAGTTCCATCGTCCAGGACGCGAGCGCCTTCTCGAAGGCCTTCGGCGCCTACAAGTAGCCGCCATCGGCCACCGGCGGCCCTGAGCGGCCGCCAGTAGCCGCCAGCGGGCTTGATCGGCCCCATGAAAGCCATCGTCGAACGGGGGTTGCGCGCCCCGGCCGGAATCTCCCCCCCACCCGGCCGGGGCGCACTTCACCTCCGAATATTGACCCACAGGTCCAATACCAATTACCGTTTCGATCATGGGCAGGCCCAGGCAGTTCGACGAGGAAGCCGCCGTGGAGAGCGCGATGCGCGTCTTCTGGCGGAAGGGGTACGGGGCGACCACGCCGCAGGACCTGGTCGACGAACTCGGCATCGGCAAGGGCAGTCTGTACAACGCCTTCGGCAGCAAGCGGGCGCTGTTCGAGCGCTCGCTCCGCCGTTACGGGGAGACACGGGCCGCGCGGCTGCCCGACATTCTCGAAGGGCCCGGCCCCGTCAAGGACCGCGTGCGCGCAGCGCTGGAGTTGCTCCTCGAAACGGACCTCGCCGATCCCGGCCGCCAGGGCTGCTTCGCTGTCAACACCGCTGCTGAGCTGGCGAGTTCGGACGCCGGGGCGAGGGACGAGGTGCGGCGGATGTTCGCCCGAACCGAGGGGGCGTTCCTCGCGGCGCTCGAAGAGGGTCAGCGGGCCGGGGAGATCGACGCCGCGCGTGATGTACGGGCCCTCGCGTCACTGTTGCTGAACACGGTGGTCGGCATGCGTGTACTGGCCAAGACGGCGGACGGGCGGGCCCAGCTGGAGCGCGTGGTGGACGCGATCCTGGATGCGCTTCAGGGCTGAGCGCCGGATTATTTCCTTGTTTTCTCGGCGGGCCGGCGCGGCCGGCACGATCACCCGAGCTGAAGGGACCAAGCCGCGGTAAGGCGACCTGGTCCCAGCCGGGGCGCGACCTCCAGGTGAGTGAGGGCCGTCAGACCTCGGCCGGCGAGCTCCCCTCTGTCAGGCCCAGCCTGCCGTGCACCGCGCGCAGTGGCTTCGGGGCGTACCAGGCCGTGCGGCCCAGGAGTCGCATGGCCGCCGGGACCAGCACACCGCGTACGGCCACCGCGTCGATCAGGATCGCCAGACCGCTGCCGAGGCCGAACATCTGGATGAAGCTGACGTGGGCCGTGCCGAAGGCGAAGAAGCTCACCGCCAGGAGGCCGGCTGCCATCGTGACGATCCGACCGGTGTGGGAGAGGCCGCTGGTGACGGCGGTCTCCGTGTCGGCGCCCGCGTCGTGGAGTTCCTTGATGCGGCTGGTGACGAAGACCTCGTAGTCCATGGACAGGCCGAAGGCGATGCAGAACATGAGCACCGTCATGGAGGTGTCCATGGGCTGCGGGGTGAAGCCGAGCAGCGAGGCCAGGTGGCCGTCCTGGAAGATCCACACCATGACGCCGATGGCCGCGGTGAGGCTGATGGCGTTGAGGACCAGCGCCCGCAGCGGCTGCACCACGCTGCCGGTGAAGAGGAAGAGGATCAGGAAGGTGGTGCCGGCGACGAGGCCGATGGCGTACGGGAGCCGGTCCGCGATCGACGCCTTGGAATCGACGAGGCGTGCGTCGGCGCCGCCGACGAGCGCCTCGGTTCCGCCGGGGGCGTCCACTGCCCGTACGGCCTTGACCAGGTCCTGCGCCTGGTCCGACTTGGGGGTCAGGCCGGTGACGACGCTGATCCGCTGGGCGTCGGGACGGCCGAGTGCGGCCGCGGCGGGGCCGGGCCGGTCGGGTCGGCCGTCGGTGTAGGTGCCGGCGGAGGTCTCGACCCGGGCCGCGCCGTCGAGCCGCGAAAGAGCGGTCGCGTACGTACGCAGGTCGGCCGGGGCGACCGGCCCGGTCGTGATGATCTGCACCGCCGACTCGTCGCTGCCGGTGAAGTCGTGCTGCACCGCGGTGGCGACCTGACGGCTCTGCGCGCTCTCGGGCAGCACCCGCTCGTCCGGCGTGCCGAAGGTGACGCCGAGCAGCGGACTCGCGGCGAGCAGCAGGACGGCCAGGACCGGCAGTGCGGTCAGTGCGGGCCTGCGCATGACCGTGCGGGACAGCCGGGCCCACAGCGGCGCCTCGGCGCTCCGTACCGTCTGCGCCCAGGGCAGTCGGCCGCTGTTGATCCGGTGGCCCAGCACGGCGAGCAGCGCCGGGATGACGAGCAGGGCACTGACGGCGGCGATGGCCACCACGCCGATGCCCGCGTAGGCGAAGGAGCGCAGGAAGAACTGCGGGAAGACCAGCAGTGCGGCGAGTGCCGCGGCGACGGTCGCGGCCGAGAAGGTGATGGTCCGCCCGGCCGTCCGTACCGTGTGCCGCAGTGCGTCGGGGACTTCGGCGCCCTCGGCGAGGTGCTCGCGGAACCGGCTGATCATGAGGAGCGCGTAGTCGATGCCGAGGCCCAGGCCGAGCGCGGTGGTGAGGTTGATCGAGAACACCGACACGTTGGTGAGGCTGCCCAGTACGTAGAGCTCGGCGAAGGTGCCGACGATCGCGATCAGCCCGATGACCAGGGGCAGCAGTGCCGCCACCACGCTACCGAAGGCGATCACCAGCAGGATCAGGATCAGCGGTACGGCGATCGACTCGGCCAGCGCCAGGTCCTCGGCGACCTGCGTGGGCACCTCGTCGCCGACCGCGGCCTCGCCGCCGGCCTCCACGGTCAGCCCGTTCCGGTCGCCGGTGTACTGCTTGATGATCACCGAGGCGTTGTCGCCCTGCTCGGTGTCGTCACCCTTCACGTGGGCCAGAACCAGCGCCTCCTTCCCGTCCCGGGAGGTCAGCGCGGAGCTGCCGGTGTCCCAGTACGAGATCACGTTCGCCAGTGTGGACTCGTCCTTGAGCTGCGAGGTGAAGGTGTGCCCCGCGCGCTCGACGGCGGGGGAGTCGATGCCGCCGCCGTTCTTGTCGGCCCGGACCAGCAGGACAAGGTTGCTCTCGCCGCCGAACTTGTCGTCGATGAGTTGCTGCGCGCGGGCCGAGGGCGCGCTCGGATCCTCGAAGCCGCCGCCGAGGAGCTTGCCGAACGCCCCGAAGCCAATGGCTCCCATGGCGACCACGGCCACCACGGTGAGTGTCAGTACGAGCCGGCTCCGGTGGAGGGCCAGCTCGGCGATGCGGTCGAACACGGTGATCGCCTCCGGATGAGTACGCCGTCATGTTTACGGCGTTAACATCGACAGTGGCACAGGATGTTAACGGCGTCAACATGGAAATGTTAATGGCGTCAACTTCGGGCAGGATGAGGTCATGGAACCCGGCAGGACAGTCGTGAGCCCAGATGGGCCGCGTCATGGAACCCGATGGGTGGGGGTTGTGGAACCCGGCCGGTCGAGGTCGTCGAACCCGATGGGCGGGGTCGTGAGCCCAGATGGGCCGGGGTCGTGGAACCCGATGGGTCAGGGTTGTGGAACCCGGCAGGTCAGGGTCGTGGAACCCGATGGGGGCGAGGTCATGGGGCCCGAGAGATCGGGTTCATGGATCCCGGAGGGACGGGGTCAGGATTCGGGCAGGATGGAGATCATGGAGTCGATCACGGGCGGCAAGCCCCGCTACCACCACGGCGACCTCCGCAACGCGCTGATCGAGGCCGCCGTCGAACTCGCGGCCGAAGGCGGTCCGGAGCGTGTCGTCCTGCGCGAGGCGGCCCGCAGCGTCGGCGTGTCACCCACCGCCGCGTACCGCCACTTCAACGGCCAGGGAGAACTCCTGGAAGCCGTGAAGATCCACGGCCAGCAGGCGCTCGCCGCCTCGATGTCCGAGGCTGTGCGCGTACTGCCTGGGCTCGACGACCCGGGCGAGGAGGCCGTGCGCAAGACCGAGGCGATCGGGCGCGGGTACGTCCGGTTCGCGATCGAGCACCCCGGGCTCTACCGCACCGCCTTCTGCCATACGTCCGCGGCGGAGGAGAGCGACTTCACCGGCCTCGAAGCCCCTGACGGCAGCGCGGAGTTCGCGGCGTTCAGGGAACTGTCGGACACACTCGACACGTTGGTGGCCACGGGCCGGATGCGGCCGGAGAGCCGCCCCGCGGCCGAGGTGGCCGCATGGTCGGTCGTCCACGGCCTCTCCCTGCTCATCCTCGACGGGCCGCTCGCCCTGCTCTCCGCCGACCAGCGCGACGCGGTGGTCGAACGCACCCTCACCACCATCGTGGCCGGCCTCACCCGCTGAGCGGGCCCAGGGGAGTGCCCGAACTTCCCCGGATGACGTAACAGTCGACGGCGCCCCCCAGCAGTCGATGTCCCGGGACCCGAAGCCGACGCCGGCGCACCCCGCCGGCCGGCCGGTGCGCCGACAACGTACTCCCTGGCCCCGGACGACACCGGGGCGGGGGGCCCCCCCCCCGCGGCCCCGCCCCCCACCCCGCCCCACCACCCCCTGGCCATCGGCCACGCCCGGGGCGCGCCGCCCGTCGCCAGCGCCGACCCCCGCGCCAACGCGTGCTAC